>NZ_CP115468.1:1416111-1713996 GCF_028462125.1 Leptospira sp. GIMC2001
CGGGATAGCCGAGTCTCCAAAGGAGACGTTGGCGTTGGCACGAGATTGCTGTGAACGAAGAGAGCAGGGCAATCGTAGTGACACCCGAATGGGTCTGAAGCTCCGCTTCCTTAAAGACAAAGGAGCGAAGACGTTTCCAGTAACGCGGAGTTATTCGAAGCTGATCTTAATAATAGAATTCAATTCATCTTGCTTTTGAGCCGATATTTGATTCAATGGAATTATTAATCCTTCATATTTAGAAAACATAAAAAATAAATATTCTTCACTTATAACACAAGATTCTATACATTCCCACTTATAAAAAGACTTAAAATATAAGTTTGATCTTTCAATTCCAATATTGGATATATTAAAATCAAATTCACCTATACCTATAAAACTTGAATATTTCTCTTGATTTGAATTTTTAGAAAATAATTCATTTATTACAAAATATACTAGAATTATAAAAGAAAATAATCCATAATTTAAATTATCCCAAACATATGAGATATCCATTAAACTACTAACTAAAAAGTTAAAAATTAATATAAACAACGAAATATATAATATAAATGTAATTATATTTATGAATTTAGGTAGATTCTGAACTAAATATTTTTGAAAAAATTTAATATCGTTATAATCAATGGAAATTTTGAATTTACACAAAATATTCTCATTCAATCCTTTATCTATTAAGTTTTTTTTTAAAAGAATGCGGTATTGCTTCTTAAATCTAATTCTTTCTTTATCCAAATATTTATAAAGGTAAATAGTCGTAGAAAATATAATTATTATTAGTATTGTGAAAGTAAAATAGTTGGATTCTAGATCTTCAACTGCACTATTTTTAAAAACATTTAAAGTAATAATCAAAATTGAAAATGCTATAGTTAATTTTATTATTTTTATCATTTAATTTTATTCCTTGAAATAAATGAAATCTTTCAGTTTCGAATAACTCCACATAGTCGCACTCATTCGAGATTGGATAAGATGAAATTCACATATCAAACAACCAAAGCTAAATCAACTCCCGTGCCATATTAAAAGAACCAAAATAAAAGTGTCAATTGAATTGACTTAAAACTTCGTAGCACCAAGCCAGAGAAACCCTGAATTTTGCATAGTTTTTGATCAGTTTTTGCGTTTTCAAGTGGGAACCTCCCAAATGTTTACTAGCAAATATCCAGAATGGCTCAGATTGCCGATCTAAGCCCTAATTTAGGGACTAGTGAGCATAAAATAAGGGTAGGTAGCAAAGATAAATTAGTTTGATGTTGAACATTTGTCAATTAGGAGCAAATGGCAGTCGTTCAACGTTTGCTCTCTGGAAGCAAATGTATATATTAAATAAACAATAAGAATTAAATTAAAAGTTTATAAGAAACCTTAAATTTCTAAAAATTCTGAGAAATATAATCGAGGACTCAACTCCAGAATGTTGAAAATTCCTTTGAGAATCAATTTCTAGAGACTTTTGATTGAGTTGATACGTCAGGGTAAAGAATCGAGTAAAAAATCGCTTAAAATTGATTCTAAAAGGTTTTAGAAATTGGAAAAAGTAATGCTTTCCAGTGAAGTAATTAATCTGTTTTCTTTGTCAAAATTCAGGGGATGTGGAAAGCTATCTTCTATTAGTTAGATTGGTTCAGAATGTCGCATTACCAAGAGTAAGGGTGGTTCTGAATGACTTTTTTTCCTTAGCTTAAATAAATGACAAAATATCTGCAATAAAGGGGCTTGTTTTGTGATTGATTTTGTCATGAGTTTATTCAGCTAGGAATTCCCCAAGCCCAATAGATTATTTATATATCATCCCTGCAAGATCATCGGCAAAGAAATGAACTCGATCTGATAGTTCTTTGTCGGAAACTGAATCCACTTCCGACTTGTCCAGCAAACTTTCCTTCGGAAAGTGTGGTCGGGGAAGATAGGCACGGAGATTCCACACCAAATATGGGCTGAAATTTATAGAAGACATCCAGATTGGGGAAAAGAGGCTATTCTTGAAAATACTGATCGAGCGAAAATGGATCAAGCTGTAATAGATATATACAAGAAGCTATATAGCGAAGACACAATATCAAATCCCGATGGATCTATTAATGTTAAAGGTATCTCAAGAGAGACTGCAAAAAAGAGAATGGATGAAATAATGGATCATCTAACCATGGGAAACTAAATAAATGGGAAGAATACAAAATAAATTTCTGCTACTCATCATAATTGTGATAAACCTAGTTTTCATGGGATATATTTGGATTTATGAACTTGAAAAGCAAAAAATAATTTTCAAAGAATATTACTTATATTCTATTGAAAATATTATTAAAAATGGCTCAACAAAAGAAGCCATTGCTGAAAAACTCGATTCTGAACTCAATGACTTTAAAAAGAATACTTTTTATTTCGAAGGTAATAACTCTTTTAAATTTTTAAATGGGAACCTGATTAAAATTCAATATGAAAGAGATGAAATCGAACTTAGTTCACTTAGTACATTTGCAGCTGAATGTGTTGATCAAAAAAATTGTTTGCGAATATTTATTAAATTGAATGGGAGCGAAGCTTGGAAAATAGAAATAAATAACTACTTAGACCTAACATATAAATTTCTTTTTCAATTGCAAGTAATCGGTTTTCTGGTCATTAATTTAGTTTCATTTCTGGTCTACATAGTAGTTTATAAGTTTCGTGAATCTCATAAAATCTAATTTATATTCGAGGATTTAAAAAGTAAAATATCTTGATAAACTATATAAGTGAATTCAACCCATAAGTGCAACAAAAAGATTTCTTGAAGTTGCGACACTAATTGAATTACAATGGAATACAGTCAATGAACCCTATACGATAAAATAAATATATATAGGACTACAAAAATTTACGCTTCAAGATATAACGGATAGTATAGGAAAAAATAAATCCATAATTTCAAGGGAGATAAAGAGGAATTCTGGAAAGAAAGGGAAGAAGGAATGGAGTTCAGAACAAATAGGCTTTAAAACTCCACATTAAAGCACTGAAAAATCAATTCAAAATTGCACTTATGGGTTGAATCTAGTTTTTTATTTGTAAACCTTTTGAGAATAGAATAACTTGCTGAAGTTTTTTCTTGAGATAATAATACTTCATGAGCCGATTTTGTATCCAATGTATTCCATAGTTTTGCAATCTCACCTTTATGGGGATACAATTCTTCCGTCGGATTTGATGACTTTTTTTCTCGTTACATGAAACTCTTTATGATTAAAGGCGAATTGCCTTTTATCTTGAAGAAAATTCACTGATAATCCTGATTGTTTAAAGTAAAAATGATATTTTCTTTATGTTTTTCAACTAATTTGTAAATTTTACGGTATATTTCTCTGGATATGACCGGAAACAATTCGACGATATATTTCATACTCCAACTCTTTGGTAAACATGCGATAACCCAATTTCCTCTCTTTAGTGGGTTGTCTTTAGTTATCCGTTCTTTCGTGACCCATAAATCTACTAGAAATTTTAGCCTCTCATGACCTTCCTGAGCATAATGAAAAAAAGTTGCTCTTGATATCTCGAAGCCCTATCGAGGACGACCGGGTTTTCCATATGCCATTGTCTACAGAGTAACCCAGGTCTTTGATATCGGATTAGAAAAAATTTAAAATTATCGGCTAGGGGTTTTTCCCGGAAAAATCGGAAAAACTAGGTTAAAACCTATTTTCGAGGGGTTTTACTATATTAGGGAAAAATTATATACTAATATGATATCGGAAAAAATCCCCTTATATTTTTTTTCCGATATTGAGTTTCCATGCTAAATTGGGTTTATGAAATCAATTAGCTTGCAGGATATTCAACGAGTACGATATCAGAATCAATTCACAAGACCTGGCAATTTACCGTTAAACATTCCTGAAAGAATTTACTACATTACTCGAGTTCGAGCCTCCGGCGCCTGGACAATTCAAGGGAAATCCAATTCTCAGGATCCTGATGAAAGACTTCGAACTATACAAGGCTCCGGTACTGAACAATTCTACTCTGTCCTTTGCTTTGATTCCATAGACTCAATGACTGGAGTTCAAGATATTTCAGGCTTCTGGGTTCCAGCTCAAGAATTCTAAAATTTATGGATCAAACTATCACTGAAAAGGTCCAATCCTCTATTGCAGTTCTGAAAGGAAATTGGCGAAGGAAAGACGGAAGCCGATGGATGAATGATCGGGGATTCATTGAGCCTTACCGTCATACAGGAAGAATACCAGTTCATGAACCAGATGATCACCAGTTAGTTGGGAGTGACAATTCTCGATCGGAATCAGAACTAAGTGATTCTTTAAGACTTCAAATGCTTTTAAATATGGAGCCAGTGAATGTATCATTGCTTACAGGCAAAAATAATGACGAATTAAAACTTAAAGCACGAAAAGTTTTTGATATTTTAAGAAATCTATCCTTAAAAAATAAAATAAAACTTCTAGATGGAAGACCTGTTATTTTGGGCAAGATCGGAAGGAACAAAATATTACGCCATTCCGATTCAATGGTCTATAGTATAATTCCTTCACTAGTTGAACTAATTGAAAAATCAATATTTCTAGAAATTAGCAAAGTGGAAGAGGGGAAGGACAGACCTTTTTCCGAACACTATGAATACAGAGGAGTAAAATTCGAAGCTGAAGGGGAACGGTATTTCTTACGGTTAGTTCTAAAAAAGAATAAAAATGAGCATGACAAACATTATGACCAATTCATTTCAAAGTTATCAGTAATTAAAGAAGCCTCATTGAGTGGTACATCCAGACTTTACCAGTCCGGACTCCAAACAAATGAAGCTTCAAAGGATAAGTTATATCAATGGGTAATAAATGCAAGCAAAAATCAGAACGATGAAATGGACAAGAATCAAGATATCTCCAAGGGATTTTTCGGTTTCGGAAACAATAAACAGTCTACACCCACTGGTGGTGGATCTCCTCCCAGTCCGGGATTGGTCAAGAAGCAGATCATTGACTCTCGAGGTAGAAGACAAACGAAATGGGTTCGTCCCCAAGATGTTCAAACTCCTATCGAGAAGAAAAGAGAGCAGGCTAAAACCCAGAGAAAAAAAGTAACTCATCTTAATCATTCAGAAGAAGACAAGAAGAAGATCGAAGAAATCACCAAACGTCATAAAGAATTTGAGAATAAGGCCAAGGATCAAAGAAGACAATTTGGATCGGGTCCTCAACTACCGAAGCCAGGTCTTGTAATGCGAGTATATGCAAAAAGGAAGGTGAATGTCGGAGGGATGTTAGCCGAAGTTCAGAGAATCGCTGAAGATGGAAAATCAGTTATTGCTATGCTTACATCAGGAAAGACATACGAGTTTCCATTAGAACAATTGCACTTCGCTAAATCTATTTTATATCAAAGTAAAAGAGATATTAATGAATAACTTTCCTGTATATTTACCCATTCGAATTCGAAATGCTGAAAAAGATCAGGATCGGATTTTCCCTGAGATAAGGAATGTTGATCTTCAAAGTATCCAAAAGATCGTCAAGAAGCCCGTAATAGTTTTCGATCTTGATCAGAAAATTTTACTCCAAGTATCACCTGAAGAAGTTTTCAAAGTAGGAATTGATTCAGACTGGGAGATCATCAGTACTTTAATTCATGACCTTGATCTTTCTATTCCTGGATGAAGGCAATATAATAGGCACAAAGATACGAAACAGATCGCCAGAATTTGTACTGGCGAATAAATCTACCATTACAAATTTACCTATAGCAATATTAGTAAATTCCAATACTGCATCTGGAGCAGAATTATTTGCTGGAAGTTTGCAATACCATAAACGGGCAATTGTATTAGGCGAAAGGACCTTTGGGAATGGTTCAGTGCAAAAATTAATGCCACTATCTGAGAACAGTTCTTTTCTTTTAAAAATTACAATATCTAGATTTTACCTCCCATCAGGTATCTCTACTCAAGTAAATGGAATAGTACCTGATATATTAGTATCTTCAGAGAAAGATGAAAGTTTTCCCCAACGATTAAGAGAGGAGGATAAGTGGAAGCATTTACCTGGGTATAAATTTGATTCAAAGTATACCTCCAAATTCGAAGTTGAGAAAATCAAAGAGCTGATGAAAATCAACAGTTCATCCAAGAAAGATGATGCTAAGCTAAATCAAAATTCAAAAAATACAAATTATTTTCTAAACAGGTCAATCAATGCATTCAATGCATTTTTAGAAGTGCAATAATATTCAATTTAAATTAATTTTCTTCAAAAAAAGCTTGTACTTATTAAATGGCTAATTACTATGATCTTGAGATCCTAAAGATCCTCTGTTTTTATCCTTCGGGGAGAGTCGAGACTCCCCAAGGAACCTTCCTAAAAACTAAAAAGTTTTCCAGTAACCTACCTAAACAAAGTGAAAATAGCATCGTTCTTTTCGCGTATTTTCACTGAGAAATTAAATCATTTTTTGAATTGACAATACTCTAAACCTGTTCATATGGTAATATCTATTGGAATGAGACATAATTCCGATCGGCAATCTCGACAACTGCCGCATGAAACAGAGGATATCCCATTAAGATATCCATGCCATTTGGGCATTAAAAATTTAATCTTGAGCCTTGCCCGAGGTATGTCTTCAAGATTTTAGGATAAAAGTATGCGCACAGGAACATGGATCTCATCATCTATTGGATCATTACCTATCAGTAGTTCTGCGAAAATCATTCTTGCAGAGATCGACAATTTACACAAAGCAAAAGTTTGTAGAGCGGGGAACGCACATTTTGCAGATATCTTGGGAGTCTCTACCGAAACGGTCTCCAGAATCATTTCAAAACTCCGTAAACTTGGATTCGTGAAGCAAGTCCACTTTGATGGAAGAATTCGAATTCTGGAACCATCTTTTGAAATTCTTTCCAATGTGCAAGATTCTTCAAAATTTAAAATTGAATCAAGCTCTACGTTGGAATCAGCTCCAAATATAGAAATCAAACCAGCTTTGATAAATAGAACATTTCAGAATAAACAAAAACATCAAAGTAGTCTTGACCATAAGGGCAAACGAGAAATGGCATATTTCACAGATCCTTTGTTATATAAAAAACATATAAATAAAAGTATAAATAATTCAAAACGAAGGATTCAAAATTCAATCATTTCAAATAGTTTTGAAAATCCACCTATTAACATAATTCATGATGTCAGAAAAAAAATTGAGAACCAAAAAGAAAAAAACTGGAATCAATTTGTGGAATGGGCAAAAAATAAGTTTTCAGGAAGTACAAAAGATTTATTGCTCTCGATAGAATCGCCAAATGAAAATCTACCAGCAACAATCCGAATCGCCTGGGATGCATGGCTATGAATAATTTTAATCAACTTCCCATAATTTACATTACGTCGCATTAGATTCTGTACCGAATGTATAGAAAGGCACATGGGTAACACATTGGATCACTCACATAGGTGACACATTTTTAGCTGGTAAACCGATACATAGGAAAATCATAAGATCCAGCATACCGGCCAAGCAGTAATTCGGAATTGTATGCTGAGTCAAATTTATACTTTAAAAAGGTTTTGTAATACTTTACCTTTTAAATTTTTATAAATAGAAAAATCAGAATCAATACTTATAATCCGATCAATTCCATCTCTTTCTGAAATACACATTAAAGAAGCATCTGCTAAATCCATTGGTAAATCTGAATATTTCCTCATTCGATTTTTGATATATTTTAAATCTTCCAGTCTTAATTCTACAATTTGTATACTCCCTCTTTCAATCCACTCCAGAAAATCTGATTGAGCTTCTACGGAAAATGATAAAAGATAAATAACTTCTGTAACTACAGGCCATGAAGATATTAATCCACCTGTATAGGATTTGAAAAATTTTAATGTTGATTTGTGAAATTTATCTTTCGAATTAAATAGCGCAATGATTGGACCTGAGTCAATGAGGGCTACGTTTTTCATTTTTCATTCCAATAAATTTTTTAAGATATTTTTTTCTATTTTGAGCCAGATCATCATTATCGGAAGAATATTTTCCAAATAAATCTAAACCTAAATCAAAAGGTGATTTCTTAGATCCTCTAGCTTTCATATATTCTAAAATTGAATCTTTCACTATTTCTGTTCGACTTTTTCCTTCAGATTTTGCAAATGAATCCAATTTTCTTTCTAATTCTGGCGGTAAACGTAAACTGATCATAAATTAATATGTATCACAAAATCGTAGTACAGTCAACAGATTTTTTATCTATTTATTTAAATTTAGGATCCTTGCGTAGAACTAGGGTGATTGCAGACTATTTCTATAGATGAAGTTCCGAACCCGGAAAAATAACTGAAGGCTTAAGTTATGTACGAAATTCCATTAAAAACCTTTAGAGACATTGTTATTGTGGTTTCCAGACAAACCGTCAATCACCGAGCCATTAGTCCAGCGCAGTCGTAATTCGGAGCTATACGTCAATATTATAGATTAATTAATTTTAAAACTATTTTTTCTATCTCAGACCTATTGCTAATGTCCTTTAAGGGAATTGCGAAAATCGCTATTTTCTCAATCTGATCATTAACTATATCCTTCGATTCGAAATTTATAACTGATCCGTCTAACACTTTTTCTCTAGGCTCCCAATCAAACCAAATATACCATAAATCCCATTCTTTAGGTTGAGTATTTTCTTGATATTTAATTTTCCCTCCGACAAATATGGGTTCTTCGATATCTTTACTAAAAGCAATATTGAAACCAACAATGTCATTAGAACTAAATTCATAGATTCGATAAAGACCATTCAAAACCCATTGATCTGGATAATAAAGACTAGATGAAACTCCATTTGTTATTGAACTTGATTCCCATTTTAATTTTATGCCATTTTTATTAAATATTACATCAAACAAATCAATTATTTTTTTTACATCAGCCAGAACTATTCTTATAGAATTGAAAAGTGCAATTATATTCTGTCCTATATCATTCATTATTAGCCTCCTTAAACCAATTCACTTTTTGAAAATCTAAAGATTGAAAGTCAATTCTGAATCCATTAAAATCATTAAGATTCAAATAATGTAAATAATTAATGAGATCAATTGCTATACTATTGTTATTTAATTCATATAAATCGGGGATTACATTTTCCCAATTTAATGAAAATATTGAATACTTTTTTCCTATTAACATTTCAGATTCTTCCATATCATAATCAGAATTATATGCAGTAAGGTAAATTATCGGTCCTATAATACCTTTAAAACTTTTAATTGTTTCATCATAAAAATCTTTTAATGAATTATTTATAGACCTATAATATGATAAAAGCTGATCTTTTTCTCCAAATCTTAACTTCCCACTGTTAAATTTTGCCTCTATGAGGATAAGAATTCCATCATCATAAATCTCATTAAATAAAACTAAGATTAAATCTGGTTCTCCTTCAGTTTTATGTTTTGGCCAAAAAAATAATTTGAACTTTTTATAATTATTCAGATTGCAATTGTATTTAATCTCAATATAGTCATTTAATAGTATTTGAGGATGATCGTCATACAAAATCGATTTAGCTTTTTCTAAAAATTTAATTAAGATTCTTTCTTTCTCCAAATATTCCATTCTTTCGAAAAATATACTTGTCAATGAATCTTCTGCATAAAGCGATTGATGAACCTTACCATTTAAGAATGCTTTTATCATATTTTGCTCTTTTTAGTTACCACTAATACCTTTCTCATCTTTAATTCTCCTCGAAACAGTTCGAGCTTACTTTAAATATACTTCTGATTCGGAAGTTTTTTTTCCGATAAAAGTATTCATATATGAGATAATAAGCATTGACTGATCAGTTTTCTTAAACTGAAATTAGCAAAATTAGGACAGAAAAATGACCAAAGAAAAATTAATGCAAAACTCTATTTTTAGAAAAATATGGGAAAGAGAAACACTGAGTGAAATTATGGATCAAATTTTGATGCAGGCTATGATTGGGCTAACAAAAGATAAGAAAAGCATTTTAGTATTTCATCTTGAAAAGGTCTTAGAGTATTTGGGAATTAGCATAACTTATAGAACGGTTTTCTTTGACTTTGGTGCAAACATCTTGAGAATCAATAAAGATCTATGGACAGATAAGGAAAAAGAAGAAGACTTCCCAATGCTGGATAATCATTGGAATCTGCTGAGCAACTACAATGGAGAATTTGATAATGAGGATATCGCAAATCTAAATCTCGGACAATATGTAGCAAATGGAATTAAGATTTTTCTTGAACTTCATGAGGAGGAAAAGCCTAATTTTGCTTATGCATTCATAGATTTTTTTCAATATTTTAACGAATTTATACGAAATGAAGATTTTGAAACAATTGAAGATGAACTTAATTACTTAGAGGAGGAACTATGATTCTTCGTAGTGTGTTTGATTTTAAAAAAATCCCCTAGCCTATTCTACTCATTAATATTCTGACTATCCTTTCCCATTCATTAAATTGTTCAGGATTAAAAAGAATTAATTCTCCTTTAAAATCTTTAGCGCCATTCTTCTCTCTATCATCAACAAGAAAATCACCCATATTAAGATTCTTATGGTGGGAAAGAATTAATCTTTTGTATAAAACTGAGCTCGGATCTTTACCAAAGTATTTTTGTATCCATTCCAATTTTTCAGACCAAGCACTTGGATTCATCCAAGGCGAAGTTGAAAGCACATAGGTATCGAAATACTTAACCAATTTATGAATTGCTTCAATTGCTCCTGACTTAGGTTCCATAAGGGAAAATATTCCCGGAGCTTCATCAAAGCGTCCTTCATATTCTTTTCGTTTAGCTTCATTCAATTTTTGAATTCCGGTCGGGAAATCGACTATTACATTATCCATATCCAAATACAAAATCTTTTTCATTGCTTTTCAAAAACCATTTTTATTATGACCACTTACTCCAATTATTAAATCCAGAACATAATATTTTCAGAAAATTACCTTTCTAAATCATAGAAATGATTGAGCTCTTTCAATTCCTTAACGAATCGATCAGCTGCATCTTGAGGCGATGTCAATTTTATAAAGGTTCCATAATTAAAAAGTAGATCAAATATCTTTCTCTCATTATGAGATGATATAGAAATTCTAGACCATTGGTTGCGTTTTGCATTTCCAATAACTATTACATCGAAGAGTTGAGTGTGCTTGAAAAAATCTAAGTTTCTATTACTAATTTCGAATTCATAAGTGATTTCATCTTTTGAAAACTTAGCTTGAGGATCTGACTGCAAATAATCCTTGAGATTGAAAAATTCATTTCCTTGATTGTAATTTTCTATTGCATTCCTTAAATCAATTTTAAAACCTTTTATCCTGCTTACGAGAAAAGATTTTGTCTTATTGTCTTTTAGGTCTTTACCAAGAAGACTCAAATGGCCCTCCGTTGATACTATTAAATATGGATAGATCTTTCTGGCTGTTTCTGTTAAAAACATAGCCTTACTATATTGGATTTCTATAGGAAATTTTCCTTGAATCGCATAACGAATTGCGACTAGAAAATACAATAAGTCTCCTGGTGTGTTCCAATTCCTGATGACCAACTCTAGGGAAGAATCATTATAAGAATGAGCGAATCCAACAAGATAATCTTTGCATATTGAATGAATTCGAATTAGATTTTGCTCATAAGTGGCATCTAAAGTCTTATCTTGGAAACTTATATTTAGCCCAAACTTTTGAGAAACCAAGGAAAGATAAGGTTCGTATCGTTTGCGAATCTTTTCGGTAACAGAAGTTTTCGTTTCACTTTCAAAAGATTTACTAAAATTGTGGTTTTTATTAAGCCAAGAATAAGAGTGTAACTCGTCCAAAAATAAATATAATTCACCCGCTTTGATTATCTTATTCTTTATCGACTTATCTTGCTTAGCGGATAAAGATTCTTGATTTGGTTTGAAAATCCATTCTCTTGCAAATGCAAATGCTTCCAGACCATATCTAATTTGGTAAAGTTCCGTAGATTTTACTTCTTTTTCTTTTTTCATTTTTTAAGGTATTTATTAAATTTAACTTCACACTCGCAAAGTTAAATATTTTTCATACTTAATTTTTAAAAATTAGTTAGTTTTTCACGGTTGCAGTTGCTATAAAAAAAGAAAATTATATTTTTCCCAAAATTTTCATCCAATTTTCCCAAATCAAAACCATAGCAAAAGTATCCAATTCACAATACTTCAATAATGATTTACGAATTGCTTCTTGGATCTTAGGGTATTTATGGTAGTTTAAAATGATGCCGTAGGCCGAAAGTGCTGCTCCGCCATCTGATATTGTTTGGAGAGATAAATTACCTTGCAATGTCTTTAACTTAGGATCCAATTCCTCAACATCAAAAATAGCCGGAAGAAGTTTATAAGGATTGGCAACCTCACCATCATTTATGTAAGTTATCCACTTCTGATTTGAAAAATTTAGACTTGAAATCTTACTAGTTCCATAAATCGGTTTTGAATATTTTTCTTTGATATATTCAGAAGATTGAATAATCGCAGGTAGTACTGACTTGATAGAATTGGATCCGCCCATCAAAGGATGATAGTGGTAGCGAATCACTAATTTCAATAAGTCAATCATATTCCTTTCGCCTGCAACCTTTTCACCCGAATTCGATTCAACCTGCGCTATGCTTCGGATAAATTTCATCAGAGACTTCTTATCTTTAATGGAAGATTGTTCGAGTTGGTTGTAGATACTATTTAAGATAGTATTTTCATGACTTGCATATCTAAAGATAGCCCCATTATCATTTTCTAATTCTTTTTTTAGTGCTCGAATAAAATGAAAGTTAGGAAATTCGTTTGGATCCGTATGTAAAAATTGTCCTTTGTGTTCAATTTGACCATCTTCATGCAGTATATGATGAGAAAACTGAAAGGCGATTCCTTCATAAGGTCTCATACCTTTGAAAAATGGAATAGCGACAGAAGTAGTTTCAAAATCTATAAAATGAAGAGGATAAAGAACCGAATCCATAAATCTTCTCAAATCATTTAACTCTAAAATGTCGGAGGTATGATTGGATTGAATACTTTGTACCTGATGCCATTGCCTCTTTCCTTGTGACATGCCATCTTCAGATAACTGATCATCGAAATCAGACTCTTTCATTTGATCGATAAAATATATTCCTTGTTTGAGCTTATCTCGTTTTCCTCTATAATTCCAAATATCAAAAATAAACTTCCTCTCAAAATCAGACTCTGTAAGATTCGCCTGCTCCTTCCAACATTCCTTAAAGCCACTCTTTGAACCTGATTCCATCTCAGGCTCTGATGTGTAGAATTCGCAATGCTGGCAATGCATTCCTATATCAGAAGGAATTTTCTTATCTTGGCTGTACTGAGATGCAAAATAATTTATATTAGGAATAAAATCATCTTCTTGGTGAATCAATTCGATTGTAGAGTCCACAGGAATTTCAATTAGAATCCTATTTCCAAGTCCTATCTCATTTAACTTTTGTGAATCAATCTTTACTTCGCTTCGGCCATGATTGTTTTGGATTTCAAAAATAGAATTCAATCCATTTACACTTGCTACTGAATTCTTATCCACTAAAAGTATACTTGCAGAAATATCATATTCAGGAAAGGCATTCATTAGAACATATTTCTGGAAGGCAATATCATCTAAGTAAGACTTGTACTCTGGATAAATATTGCCCTTCGAATTATAAAAATCAGCTTCGGATGAACCAGAAAAGGACTTCGCCTTAACTTCAATAATTTGAATTAGATGGTCTTTCTTTACGAGAATATCAGCACGGATAAAAAGACTTTCAAACTTTACTGCACCTTCAAAGATTATAACATCTTTATTCTTTAATAATGCATTCGTTTTATCTAATGCTGTATCATAGTCAATTTCCACAATATCATTTGTGAGATTCTGATCATAATAAAACTTTGCTAATTCACCAACTTGAAACCCACCCTCTGCTAAACTTTGTAAAAACGAATCACCTTGGCTTTGATCAGGGTATTCCAATTTGCCCGAATAAAATAACTTAGTGGGACAATCCCTGGCAATTTGAAATCTTGATTTAGTAAGGTATCGTTTTTTCATAGAAATGTAATTCTAGATATTTTACTTTAAATGAATATTATATTCGGAAATTAATCTTCCGAATATAAAGAATTTATTCTGTATAATACTTCTATGCCTTTCTTCGATACTAAAGATATTGCGAAAATTGGAATCCAAAATGGAATTTCTAAGAAACAAATAAACGGATTTCAAGCTTTTGTTGACATTGATAACCTTAAAGAATCACCCCTAGGTTTTCAAGAAGTATTTAAATCCTTTTGTGAAAGTGGGAATTCTAACTGGCTTAATCCGAGCTTGATATGGAATCGACTGGATGAGATATTAGCGAAATTCCAAGCTGATCGAAGTCTTCTGCATCATTTCCGAGATTTATTAGCTGCCTCAGTCCGAATTGGACTTTCTCCACATTCATTCTTTAAATATGTAATTAGTCCTCGATTATCTCGTGACTACGATTGGAGAAGTTGGGAAGTAAAACATATCCCTGCATTTCATTCTATTATAGCCTTAATTGCAACACTTAAAGAACATGAAAGATATAAAAAAGATCAGATAGAAGGCGCCTTCAAGATTTTATCATCAGACATTGTTTTAACAAAGTATATAGCTTATCCAATTGCACATACACCTATTGACTTGTTATCAAATAGTGTATTTTGTAAATCATATATAGATATTTGGTTAAAAATTCAATTTTCGAATCCTCTATTTTTCCATTTTCTAAAATTAAACATCTTTCCAATTTTGAAAAAGTTTTCAGCTGTGTGGAGCACAAATCAGATTACTTCCTTACTAAAAAAATTACCTGAACTTGAGGCGACCTTTCAGAAAGAATTTTCACAAAAGGAAAAAGAATGGAGACGAATTCCAAAGCTTTCAATTTATTCGATCGATTTTGAGCATGGATTTTTGGAGAGAAAGAAATCAGGTTTTAATAAAATTGACTATTATCGTGAAATTTCTTCTTTTATAAATATTCTACAAAGCCTAGCGACAAAACGAGTGGGAATTTTCTTTCTCGATTATCTTGGAAGAAGGTTAGTAATTCATAAAGATCCAAAAAAATATGAAGCAGCGATCGAACTGATTCAAAGTCTCAAAGATCGAACAGGCTTATCTATTTACTTCTGGCATTTTAGAAAATTTTTTAAAATGAAATATGAAGACAGGGAAAAATATCCAAAATTCATTTCAGAAAATGATGGAATGGATCCAGAATACAAAATTATCTTAGATAGAATATTTGATGAGGAATTAATCACCGACAAATCAAAATACCAAAATCACGAGTATATGTCTAAACTCCAGGCTATTCTAAAAGAACTAAAGATGGATGATTTATTCCACAATCAGAACGTAAGTCCTCGATTAGTTTTAAAAGAATTTTTAAAAAAATCTAAATTAGAAGTAAGAGATTTAATTCAATCGGCTATTGATGATTGTTTAGATGGAAACGATAGAAGTTGGCATCTAGAAAAATGTGTTCAATTAGATAGAATTTCTAAAAATTTATTTTTTCTTTTCAAATCCTATATTATTCGAGGATTTTCTGCTTTCCAGGAGATAAATTGGTTAGGACATAAAAATAATAGCTCTTCCTTTAATCATCATTGGGAAGCTTATAAGGATGTACACAAATCACCTAGCCTGCGCTTCTTTTATGATTTTCTATTCAAAAAAAGGAACTCGGATGATACAAATAAAAAACAAGAAGAAGTGATCCGACAAAAAATAAATATCGATAACTTTGAATATTTTCATATTTTAACTGAATTTGGTGCATCTACTAATATAAATACGTTCTTCACTTATTTCCAAAAGAAGCTACTTTCTATACGAAAATCGATTCAAGAGCTAAAAAATCATTCTCTTGAGGTAGACAAGTCAGAACTTAATAAAATACAAAAATCGATTCTACATTTAGAAAGAAAGCATTCCAATTTAGTGGAATTGTTAGAGTTAGCAAGAGTCAAAAATGGCTCTCTGCAAAAAATTTTACTGATAATCCTGTTTCCAAATTTCTTCAGTATCAAAGATCAAGAAACTAAAGAATTTTATCAATTTCTTATTGAATCAAATTCAGATAGAAAAGAATTGGAATTTCTTAATAAATTTATTTTCGAAGATGTAGTTATTGATCGAATTTCACTCCCGCAGATTGAATCTATATGCAGAATTGTAGAAGAAATATCACAATCCACAATGCAAGAAATTGGAATAAAGGAAAACATATCGGACATTCAGAATAGCGAATTTTTCAAACTTCTTAAGCCATATTCACTTGTTAAATCGAAAGAACTGAATGTAAATGCGATTGATGCTGCCATCAAGAAATTATTCAATCTGAATAAAATGATCAAAGAAAAAGATAAATGGATAGATTCCGTTCATTCTAAAGAATCAACTAATTCAAATCCTTTATTTCAATACAGAATAGTTCTGAATAAATCACCACTAGATTCTTACTATGGAACTATGGGTGGAATATGCCTTGCCCAATATCCAAAATTAATTATAGAAACAAGACTATTCAACTTTCGAATAGTTGATTTGAAAAGAAAAGACATAATGGGCTCAATGCTAGGATACTATATTAACACTCCGATTCCCAAACTAAAAATCGATCGATACCTAAGTGTATTTGCAATCAATCCATTATTAAGCTTTTTAACAAAACTAGGCGGCAAAGATAAAATTCTTTTTTATCTACATATTCGTAAATCTTTAGAGGAATTTGCTAAACAGTTTAACATTCCTATTTTACTTGCAGGAGCAGATGGAACGTTTGGATTGATATCTGAATATCCTAATTTTTCTTCCATAATATTAAAAAATTGAAAGAGAATTTAATTCAACTTATATAACAAATGCATTAGGAGCTAATATTTATTATGATTCAGCTTCTTATGCCAAGGCATTTCATATAATTAATCCTAAAGATGAAAAATCATTTCATGCATCCAGAATATTGAAAGAGATTTATTAAAAAATCAAAGCTATTTAAAAAAATAGATACACTAATATACTAAAAAATCTATTTTAGATTTAAACGATGAGAGAGGATTTTTATTACCGCCGTATTTTCATTGCATTCACGTAGTTTCTTCAATCTTCGATTACCAATTCTACGATCGCTTGCTTTCAAAATATCGGATAAGCCCCATTTGTCATTTGAAAATATTTTTGAGAATAAGTCTTTAAAAGGTGTGTTGATATACTCTCTAATTAAATTAGATATATCTGATATTTCATTGATATACGGGTAATTATTGTCACTCAGAAACGGATACTCTTGATTATTAATGAAACTTTTGGGGTAATCCCAAATGATTTCCTTATCTAATGTAATCCAATATCGTGGAAAATTTATTTTACTTTTCTGACTAACTTTTTGATAAACTGAACAATGAATCTGAATATTCATTTTCGCATCCATCAGTTTATAAATTTCCGATTGCAATTTACTCCATCTACTCATTTTCTAATTTACCTTCCGTACAATTATATCAAGTAAGATATGAGTTTTCGGAATTATATTTTCCGAATTCTGTTCTCAGAATATGATATAATATAATTATGAAAAAAATTGGCATAACAGGTTCAAGAAAGGGTTTAAATGATAATCAAAGATTGGCTCTATTGGAAAGTCTAAAAGGATTGGGAAATGTTGAAATCCATCATGGTGATTGCGTGGGTGTTGACGAAGATATTCATAAGCTTCTGATTTTGGAAAATGAAAATTTACCTGAAGGTGTTAAAGTTCAGCAAATATCGATCCATCCTCCAACGGATCAGAAACAAAGAGCTTTCTGCGAAAAAAAATACCCCGGCTTAGATATTTTAATTCATAGTTATTCATCCGAAGAGTATCTAAAGCGGAATCAATTTATAGTAAATCTTACAGATGAATTGTGGGCATTTCCTGATGGACCGGAGAAACAAAGATCGGGAACTTGGTCAACGATTCGGAATGCAAATAAGTCCGGGAAACCAGTGAAAATTTTTGAACCGTGAAATAATCAAAGATTACAGATATTAGCTTAAGAAATAATTAAACAAATGTCTGGGTATTCTAGAAAGAAGGGGGGATTTATTCTTTAGATCATCCAAATCTTTATAAACGATTACTTCTAAAATGCAATGTCTCTTTTCTATTGGTGTATTTGATTCAATTTAAAATAAACCCCATTTTGAATTTTTATTAACTGCTATATAAGCGTAGCCTTTAAAAGAGCAAAATGCATAAATCTTATTAAATGGATCAAAGAATTATTTGTCATTGTGGTCAGCGATTCCCATTACTCGTATTTTAGAAATAGCGTAAATGTCCCAAGTATTATTTCTATTTTGCCGAGCTTGTAAAATAGGAATACTTCAAAGTTTGTGTATAAAAATTATTTTTGCATTATTATAATAAGACTCTCCGATTCTATCTTACTTCAAATAAATATTTTACTCAATTATTTCATTTCCATAGATTCATTAATAATTTTCTTTAATTCTTTTAATATTCCTTCATTCATTTTCGACTCATTGTTAGTAGATCTTGGAATTTTAAAACGACTAAAGTGGGGAAATGAAATAATCTTGGACTTTATTTTTTTATTATCTGGTAATAAAAATATTCCATCAAAGTATTTTATTTCGTATTTCGATTCCCCAGATTTTTGACTACTTATCCTATGCATAATTTTATCTTCATTCTTAAAATCATAGGACATTTCTTTTAAAAATGAATAGGTCGACATTTCATTTCCATTACCAAAACAGAAAATTACTGGAGGTCTTAGAATGCTCAAAAGTAGCTCATGAAACCTCCAACAATAACCAGCCATCCCATGATCAATTTCTTCAGCCTTATGGCTGGTAAGAAAAATAAGATTAGTTGAACAAACTTTTTCTCGCAAATCAATTCCTAATTCTTCAAATAATGAAATTACTCTTATTTGTAGAAAACTCTTCTTTTCGTCTTTTAACCACCCTTCATCAAACCAAGCGTTGTCTTTTCGATCTATCGATTTCTCAAGATGATCTTTAATTAAAACTTTACCTTCTCCTCCTGGATTATAGCCGAGAAGAAAATAATTTCCTGCTTTAAGTGCGTCACTGGAACTGTACATGATTTCGCCTTCTTTATCTAAAATTGAATTTAAAATTAGTTTTCCATTTTCTTTGAGCATCTCATTCATCGCGTTACTTTATCCCAAGAATAGCATCTTTTATTTTCATTTTAAGAGCATATTCAGCTGTAATTGTTCCACCATCCTTTGTAGTATATTTCTCATGCTTCACATTCGAATTATACATAGATGGATGTATAATATTAACTATCTTTATATTAGAATTTATTTTGTCTAATCTATCCATTTCCATTTTAACGATCTTTCCCAGTGTTATTATGAGTTTTGGTCTGATAATTTCAATTTTCTTCGAAAGAATCTTAAAAGATTTATCTTTATAATCCTTATCTATTTTTCCTAAACTACCACCTATTTTTTTAACGCCTTTTAGCCTAAGACCAAGATATACATTTGAAAAGAAGCAATTATCCCATGGAAAATTTCCATCTAATACATTATAGCTCTCATTAAATATCTTGATTAAATTTTTCCAAGTCCCTGTATCGGCATCTCTTTTTTTCCCTTCTATAAAGTTATTATAATCACTTTGCTTGCCGAAGTCATTTCCAAGAACTAGAATCTTTATCTCTCGTTGACTTTTAAATTCTTCTTCTTTATCATAATAAAATCCTCTACCCCCAGGGAAAAATGCTGTTTCGGGTTTATCTTTAAAACTATCAACGATAGGAATAAAAAGTCCTTTGGGATCAAAACCTAAAAGTTCAGGCTTTGCAATTTTTAGTATCTTAGTTGGCAGGTCTCGGTCGTACAAAATTTTATTCCTTTTTACAATGTTATTTTCTTCAAAACTTAAGTCTCATGGATTTTCAAATTCAATTCAATGATTAAATTTAGAATTGTAGAATTTTCTAAAATTCAATTTCAAATCATTTCCTCCAATATCCAAATAAAAAATTTCAATCTCCAGAATCAAGGATCCTGAAGATTGTTAACTTTTACACTGATCAGGGAATCAAAATCCTACTATTTTCTCTTGGTTCTGCGTCTTATATCTAACTTCCAATTTCAACGCTTCGATGATTTCTTTGAAGTTCAATTTGTCAATTGGTCGAAACCGAAATCGAATCCATATTGCCTTGAAATCTCCTGGTGTTAAATCTTGAATTTCTTTAATCGACTCTTTCTCTAGGAAACTGGCCTTTGCAAAGATATCAGGAAAATAATTATCAAAGATACGAATTTTATCTGGGTTCTTGAGTGGACTAAATTCACATTTCCAAGCAAACCTTCGTAAGCTTGCTGCATCAAAATTATTCGAAAAATTTGTCGCTGCGATAAATATTCCCTGAAAGGATTCCATTCGAGTTAAGAATTCATTGGTCTGAGAAATCTCCCAGGACTTTGTCGCTAGTTCTCTGCTTCGGAAAAAAGTATCTGCTTCATCCAAGAAAAATATTGCATTCTTTTCTTCAGCCTCATTAAAAGCGGATGCTATTAATTTTTCTGTTTGTCCAACATACATATTTAAAAGATCAGATCCTCTTTTTTGGATGAGTTCACAACCTAATTTTCGGGCTAGGTATTTGACATACTCCGTCTTCCCTGTCCCCGGCTTACCTTGGAAAAGTATGCACAAAGAAGAGTCTTTGATTCCTCCATTGTCAATACCATATAGGTAATCTTTCATCATAATTTCTAGGTCATCCATATTAGCATCTGTGTGAATGAGTGAAGGATCATAGGGGCTATTGCTGACTAAAGATTTCTGAATTGGCAAGCCTATTAACTTAGCATGCCGACTGCATACTGCATGTAGTGTTTTGAGAAATCTAACTTTGCTAATTTTTTTAGTTTTAAGTATTTTCTTAGTGGATTGAATGCAAGTTGTAATTCCTCCGACAGAGATTGGGTATTTGACTTGGAAGGTTTCAATGTCCGAAGTCGAAAAGAAAGAATTCACATCTTCCAATGTTATAACTGTGTTCCAATAATGAGTTAATTGTTTAGTATCAGGGGAATCAAATTTTAAGCTATAATCGAATCTTCGCAAAATGGATTCATGAATTGAGTCATATTCATTCGTGATGAAAATAATTTTTGAACTGCTTGAATCCAAAAATTCATTGATCCAAATTTTCTTCATCGAGTTATATCGTGGTCCTCTTGAAGAATAAAATTCTTCATTGAGAAGATCATCTGCCTCATCCATTAAAAGAATTGCATTATTTTTGCTAACAATAGCATTAGCAAGCACTAAACTCGATTTTCGAATACCTATAGAATCATTATTTACTGTATCAATTTTATACAATGATCGTTTCGTTTCTTGAGCTAAGCTTCTTGCGAACTCAGTTTTTCCTGCGCCTGGTTTTCCATACAAAAGTATTTTGCATGGCTCATCTGAAAGTAGCAAGGAATTTAGATTGAATTTGTCCAATTCTGGCAAAGCAAAACTTTCCAATCTTTGCGATGGAGTTTCTTCTAACTTAATGTACTCTATACAATAGTATTTCTCTTTATCATTATTGATAAAATTTAAAAAATTATCATGCAATTCAATACTTTTGCTGTATCTATGACCATTGATTGGTTCAAAAATTTCATATTGGCAAAAAGGCGAATTGCTCGAAAATATCTCTGTTAACTCAGATCGCGTGATACCTGTAGCGTTTTTATAATAGAACATTGTTCTATAGTTATCTTGCTCATGGCTCATCCATTCAAGCATAGGGTTAAACAAATATTGTGTTGCAAGAAAGTGAACAAAAGTAGAATATTTTAGAGGGAGATGTAAAGCTTCCAAAGTATTAATTATCTTCTGAAATATTGGGTCAGATTCTAAGGTAAAATTCTTTGAGTATGCTCTGATTCTCTTCATGAAAAAATCACAAAGAATCTCGCGATACGATGGATCTTCCTCTGTGATAGTCTCCAATAGATTACTTAATTCTCGCATTCTGGATCTGTAATTCAACCAAACATTTCCCGGGAGATTCATAGTTCTCCCTCTATAATTTCTTGACATTCTTTCATTTTCAATAGAATCCGTTTGCTCTTGTAAATTTTGGAAGAAAGGACGAATTAATTCTTTATACAAAATTTGTAAGTCTTGTTCGGAAAACATTCTTAGAAATTCTTCATCACAAAAATTCATATCTCTATCCTTTTCTAGTATCTTTATAAGGTAAAAGTACCCCGCCTTTACAGAACTAGATTGATAGATAGAATTCCAAGGATCTTGTTTCTTCTGATTGTTGTTTGCTTTCTGTATCATTATTGCCTCTTTCTGCTTTGATAGAAATATAATAAACGATTGGTGAAAGGAATTCGGAACAATTCTTTCCGAAATACCTATGGTTGAAATGTATAATAAGAGAAATAGGAGAGAAATAAAATGTCCCAAGATGAAAAGATGATGAGTCCAGAAGAATTGCTTGAGTGTTTTGCAAGTCAATCCAAGCTATTTAAATATTCCGATCTTACTACGAAAATTGAAATTTTAAAATCGTATTTTTCCAAAGACGGGTATCGAAATACAAATCTATTCAGCTATAGAAATAATATCTGGCTGAATCATAACTTGAAAATACGAGAAGATGAATTCATTATTGCATGTGCAGTTTATTTGGATCTATCTTTCGTTCATGGTGTCTTAATCCATCCAATGGAAAAAATTGTCTCTGATTACAATGCTTCCTTTCGTGCAATGAAGGATGGTAGAAACAAAGTAAATCAACTCTTAAATGGAAAGCATATTAATACACGTTCCATTTTCGATATAGGAGGAACGGAAGGCAATAGCACTAATTTTGAAGAGAAGCGAAGAGTGCTTCAGAAGCTGTATGATGAAGTAAATATTTTTCCATCCCAATTGCTATTCTATCATATTAATTCTTATCGATCCCAACCGAACGGAGGAAAAAATTACATGCATGTATTGCAGGAAGCTCCCTACTCTGCCTTTGCAATCTGCTATTCTGATACGAATTTTATCTTACCAAACATAAAAGAATATTATAATCAATCCAGCAACAAAGCTAAATTGATTCAGTTGGATTTTGCAAACTATATTGTGGAATTAAAATAGATAAAACAAATTATCAATATATTTCAATTATCGATTAGACAATTTTTAATTCATCTTGTTGGATTTTTTTCATTTTTGTGGGCAATATTTTATTTTTCTTGTATTTCTTTAATTTTTTCACATTTAATTCTGCTCATAAGTAGACAACCGTCTAACAATCCAACAGAAGAATTCTATTAGTAATTATTTTTTACAGAGATGGTTTAAATATGGGAATGTATATCGCAAATCAAGTTTGTTATGAAGGTCTGGATGAATTACAAAGATTGATATTGGCTTATCAACTGGGTTGCCACTCGGCTATTGATGGTCCACCTGGTGTAGGAAAGACTCGAGTCATTCAAGAAGTAGCAAAGATCTTAAAGAAGAATCTGTATTCAAAGAACTGCTCTTCTAGAACTTCCGAATCTCATATTATTTCTTTGCCCATGCTTAGCGTAAAGGATGGAGCAAGTGTGACTTCTTATTCAAGTGGACCTTTAATTAGAGCACTTGCAGAACCTGGAATATTTTATGGGGACGAGTTCAATCTCCTGAAGGAAGATGTTCAGAAGCGACTTAACTCAGCTTTTGATGATAGAAGGTCCATTGAAAGACAAGATGGATTTGTAGTGCAAGGGAAGCCAGGATTTTGGGCTGTTATTTCTTACAATCCTTCGCAAGATATGATCTCAAAGGATTTAGAAGAATCTGTTGCAGATCGATTTATTCATTTTACTTTCGATAGATGGAATCCTGATTTCAAAGCATATATAGCTTATCTTTCATCTGGAAAGCAGAATGATGTCGCTATTCAGAACCTTTTTGGAATAAAACTTTCCGAGCGTGGCATTGATGACAGAGGTAATTTTTATATTAAAAAAATAGTAAACACTTCAGCTTCTTGGGTAGACTTTTGGACAGGGAATCCTTCTTCCGCAACACCAGAATATACATATTGGGTGAATGATCATAAAAGTATTTACAGAGGTTTTGAACAAATTAAAATCAAAACTTATTTAGAAAATCTCAAGGGCAAGGCCTACCCAGAAGTTGAATTTTCACGAGTATTGTCAAGGTTTACAGAGACCCTCTACCAATTGAAAAAAGATGGAAAGAGTCCCGTGATGAAACAATTGGGACTTTCCAAACTCATCGAAGGAGAAGATTTAGAATCACTTTCTATTCATGAAACATCTACTCGCATTGAGTCTTCCGCTATTCGTCATTATGTTGCTATGCGAGAAAAGAATTTTCATCCTTACTTATGCCAAAGCTATGCCACTCGTATCGTGATTGACCAAGCATGCTATGGACAATATAGAAACAGACAATTATCAAAAACAACTACGCTGCAATTGGTAGAATCTCTAGCTAAATCGTTTGCTTTGATGGCTGATAATTCTTCCTTCAATACGAAAATAATTTCAAATAAATTATTGAAACCTAATTCAGGGGAAACTTCAGTTGCTAGTTAAAGAGATTAAAGGTCTTATTCCGAAAGAAGTTCGAATCCGATTTCGGGAGAACTTTGAAAACTATCCGGAAAAGGCCAACTTATTTTATCAATCAAATACTGTATACTTAGATGAAACTAATATCTCGGATCTAATTATACTTTTAAGTGATGATAAATTTCTAGATTATATTAGAAAAAGAAAGAATACTCCTGAAGGAAGATTGAATTTTGAATTTGATATAATTTCAAGTCTGTTGTCACAAAGTATCAATCCCTATCTTCTCGCTGAAGTATTAAAAACTGTGTCAGAGAGTAAAGTACTCTCCATCTACCGCAGATTTTTCAAAATCCCTGTGGATGAAATTACTGCATCTGAGTTTCTGAAGAATGCAATCCGCGTTGGCGTTCATGATTTGGACAGAATGTTTTTGTATTCTGAATTTTTCAATAGCACAAACTTTTATGAGATTTCAGGTTTATATGATAACAAAAAAGCAACTGGATATATAAATCTGCTTTCATATCATAGAAATCTCTACATAAGCAGTTTACCGATAGAATCAATACTTGAATCCGAAGATTTTTTAGGACAACCAGCCATTATAAGAGCCTTAAAGTTAGCGTACCTCAATGGCGAAAAGATTCTTATCGAATCTATATTCAAAAGATTTATTATAGCGCCCTTCCCTGCTGAAACTGGGTTTGCGATGAAAGTGTTAAACAAACGATACCGTAATCCTTCAGGTACAAATAAAAAAATTGACACCCATTTTTATGAAAGAACCATGCAATGCTTTCCCGTTATTGAGGATGCAAACCAAGAAATTTTGAATGATTTTAAATCATTTCTAGAAACTTATGGAAATCCAAGAGATCCTTTTGAGACATTTGTTTGGAATGAAGTTTTTCGACTTCCGAAGGAAAAGATCCCCTTCGTACTTTCTCTATTTACATCATATTCATTTATTAGCTTAAAAACTAGCTACCAAACTGATCCGAAGATTTTATTATTTCTCATCCGAAACATTCTCACAGCTATATCAGATATAAAAATTCGAAATATTGAAAGTGGGCTTCGCAAAATTATCCTAAAACTTCTGATAACACTAAAACCTGACAAGCGTTTTATGAGAAGAAGAGGCGAATTCTTATACATACTGAAGAAAACAAATTCATCTCTTCGATTGGAAATGGAATTTATTAGACTTTTCTTTTTTGATTATATTTTTGAGGCATTTAAACGTACAGGGGCTATCGATTCTTTTCATGCAAGTTTTCTGAATTATATCGACAAATTATACCCCAAATTACTTACGCAACGCATTGAGTTCCCTCAAAAGATGAGTTTCGTTTTGCCACTGATAGAAGAAGGCAGATTAAGACTTTACTCACCCTTTTTAGAAAAATTTGTAGCCTACAATGATGAAATGAAAGAATTGATGGAAGTCGCTTTCTCATGTGACCTAGATGATTTATTTTTGGAAGAGTTCGAGAAATTAGATGTAAATTCAATTCCTGATTACCATTCCGATGTGATGGACGCTTTCAAAAGAAATCCAGCTTTCGTTGCTGAAGCTGCAATTTATGATTATCATTGTGCAGTTCGCTTTGAAGATGCATTGCCATTTATCAGAAGCCAGACAACTTTCTTAGTGGGTGGAATTGAAATCTGTGCTGGAGTGCGTGGAGCCTATACCTACGGAAATTCCATCTATCTTCCTGAGAAATTAAATCACTTCAAGGATCCAAAATATCCTTTAGAGGAAAATAGAAACTTAACTTTGTTTGTAGGTTTAGGTCTCCATGAAGCTTCTCATATCATTTTTGGATCTTTTAATTTTGATTTAAATCGATACACCTATAAATTAGAAAAGCCTACATTGTTTAAAACAATCCATAATATTACTGAAGACTTTCGGATCGAAAAATATTTACTAGAATCTAAATTAATTTCCATTTCAGAAGATGTAATTCCATTTATGAATATTGTATTTTCTATTGCAAATTGGCAGAACGAAGATCGTTCGATAGCTTTTCTACTTCTTTCCTATATTTCTGAAATGGCTTCCGGTATCTGGGATAAAATTGTAGAAGAATGTCCAGAAGCTGAGATACGATTACAGAATATTTTTAATCTACCCTTATCTAAAGGCCGGTTCCGCAGTATTGAAGATATGTCTGAGAACTGGATTGAAAGATTAAAAAATATGAAGCATGAAAATCCATTATCAGCAGTTCCAATCTCTATAGAAATTTATGAAGTCCTTAGCTATTGGCAGTTAGAATTTCTACATGATCTAGATGAGCAAGAGCCAATTGAAAAAGGTACCCATGGTGCAGGAGGGACATCTCCGCCCAAGGGACCCGCTAGTCCAAATCATCCGCAATCTCCACTTAGCAAAGAAGATTTACAAGCTCTTTATGAAGATTATAATAATAACCCACAGAAATATAGAGAAAGTATTCAGGAAAATATTACCGCACTCAAATCTAGAGATTTTCTTCAACCTATCAACGATGAAGAAATTTTCGAGGTTGAAGAAATCTCTTACGAAGAAGAAGGAACTGCTGATGTGTCTACGAGAACAAAGGCTGACGAGCAGTTAGCTGAAGATAAGAAGGAAGGATTATTCGATAAAATTAAAGAAAAACTTACGAAAAAAGTCAAAAGGAAAGGTGCAGGAAAAAAAACGATCCGATCATTATCTCCGCATACCAATTCTAAAACTCGACTCGTAGAAATTAAGGAAGTACCGATCAAAAATGAAGATAAAACTTTTCTTACAGCTTTGTCGCACTTTAAGGATGTTGAGATAGAAATTGAAAAACAGCTAGCTAGATACATACGTCCAAATGAAATTTTGGAACAAGAATTGAATGCCTATGAAGGTGAAATTGATATGGAAGAACTAATTGAAATCCTTTCTGGTAGAGAAAAAGTTGGATTCTTTGAATTTCTTGAAGCTGATCTATCAACAGCAAAAAAAACAAGTTTAGAAGTAGTAATTGGAATGGATATGAGTGGCTCCACAGGAGGAATCGCTGATTCGAACATGGGACTAACAATCTTGGACGTAGAGAAAGTTTTCGCTATGCTGTTTGGAAAAGCATTAGAAGTTTTCGCAGAAAAAATCAGTTATATGGGATTCGACAGCCTAACATCAACTAATGTATATAAGGCAAAAAATAGACTTTGCGTATCTTCTTTTCATTCTGGTGGCTCCAATAGAGATGGCGATTTCATACGCTTTGTAAAGGAATATCTAAAAAAAAGTAAGCATGAATTGAAATACTTTTTCTTTCTATCTGACGGCCAACCTTCAGGTGTAAATTATGATGGAGCCTCTGCTTTATCTGATACTATACTTGCTATGCAGGAAGTCCTAAATGATAAAATTCGATTGGTTTATCTGAATGTGGACTCTGAAAAAAATAGTTATTTCGACGATTTTGCAAAAGTAGCAACCTATGCAGAGCATTTTTCAAAACCAACTGATCTTATCCCCAAAATACCAGAACTTGTTCGAACTCTCGCAAAAGCAGTTTATTAAACTGTATTTTTAATCATTAAGCCTTTTTTTCATGACCAAGCTTCCCAAGCGATTCTAATTGTAGGTGGCAAATTGGCATTTGGAGAATCTAATGAGAGTAAGAGTTCCCTAGTTGAGCCTGAGAATTTAGTAACAGCCCAGTCTACAAAAGTTTTCCAATTGTTAGGATTTAACTTTTTATCATTTTTGAAAATGCTCATATTATTTAATATTTTTTTTGTTTGTTCTTTATGTACAAGAGGACTAGTCTTCTGAGCAAAGACTGGTTTGATATCTGCATCATCTCTGCTTTGAGCTTTCTGAAAAGTCTGATTATTCTTTTTATGTGATGCTGACTTGTATTCTTTAGGTTTAATTTCCAATTCGTTATACGTAGGTTCTAGTGTACGAATTCTTCCATCAAAAGATTTTTGAGTAACATAACCTAGCTCTCTAAGTTTGGAAATGATGCGAGATACTGACTCAGTAGAAATGCCAAGTATCTTTGCAAAATGTTTATTCCCTGCCCTGCATGAATTTGATTTGTGTAAATTTTCTATCTCTGCAAGGATAATCTTGGCAGATGAATTAATTGGTAAGGCTTCGATCGAAGCTGAAATCCAAGTTCCAGTTCTCATACATTCCTCATACTCCAGATATAGTTCGCACAGGGAGCGGAGTTACTCAAATTTTTCCGTCCGAACGTATAGGTCCCCTACTCTATTGTAGGATATTTATTTTTGAGGATTATTCCTCAGATTTACCATGTTCTTTCCTCTGCTAAAGGATTCAGAGATTATGTCTCGTCACGAACGTACGTACCATAACTTTATGGATGTATTTTAGTCAAGTAAATTATGTCTCTAAAAAATGGGAGGAAGTAAAGGCCAGAGTTAGCAGCTCTGACCTTTTGGGTAATCTGAAGTTCGGTTCTGGGAACCTGTAACCATACTAAACCAAACTAAATTAAGTACAA
This sequence comes from Leptospira sp. GIMC2001, assembly GCF_028462125.1. Taxonomy (NCBI): domain Bacteria; kingdom Pseudomonadati; phylum Spirochaetota; class Leptospiria; order Leptospirales; family Leptospiraceae; genus Leptospira; species Leptospira sp. GIMC2001. The sequence goes on from NZ_CP115468.1 coordinate 1,445,317, forward strand.
GAATTTTTTATAAAAATTTATAAGTTTAATACTTTTAATCCGAAGCCTGATCAATGATTTGTAATTGTAAATGATAAGTATTCAAAATGCTTTCCAATTATAATTTAGATAATTCCTTTTTAATTTTACTCAGTTTGGATTCTGTTGCTTGGTATGTTTGTTGGAGTAATTCTTTTATTAAAGCTTTTTCCTTCTTGGAAACCTGTCCGCCCATTTTCCATCGATTGTAAAGTAATCTTGGTGAATCTTCAGGCTTAGCCTGCGATTGGTTTTCATCAGAAAGGAGTTTTATCGCCGATTTCAAATCGGCAACCGGTTGCCGATTTAGAAAATCTCTATTCTCATACATTCTGATGTAATTGCGAGCCATTCTTTCTTGGAAAGGAAGATTTGATTCAACCCATGGAAGCCAATTGCCATGACCCAATTCTCTTTTTTTGGCAGAGAGTTTCTCTCCAATGAGGATTGAGTTCTGGATTGCATTATTAAGGTTTCCAATTGTAGAATTATGAAGTTCTACAATTTCTTGAATTGTTCTATCAACTTCAACTTTTATTACTTCTTTGTTGTTTGAGGATCCTGGACGTGGTCCAGTTATGCTTCCTATTCTAGATTTCATTTTATCTCTTTCGCCAATTCCATAAATATACTTTTATTTTTCTCTGACAATGGCTTAGCCATATCTACACAAGTTGCTATGGATTCTGATTTCGGAATGAAAGTTTTTGCAAACTTTACTCCGAGGTCTTCCATTGCCTGAGATTTCTTTTCGGATACCATTGTTCTAATCGCTAAAATTTTGATTTTATTGTCCAAAGATTGATTTGCAAGATCATATACTGCTTTGATTTCGTCGAAGCCTTGAAAGTTCCATCTTGAATATCCAACTGGAGAAAGCACAAGGTCTGCCGCAAAAATTCCAAGATTCATTTCCATGCATAAAGCTGGAGGTGTATCAATTAATATATAATCATATCCCAATTCGTGAACTGATTTTCTAAACCTTTGTTGCAATCCGCCATCCCAGCTGAGTGAAAGCATCGTCTTTGATAATCTAGGAGTAGTTGGAATTACATCTATACCCAAGGGTGATTTAAGAATGCAATCTTGGATTAAGCTAGAACCAGTGAAGGCTTTCGCAATAGACTTGCTTTCAATTTCTTCTACATCCGTTTCTCTTAAGAAATAGTCCGTGAGGTTATTATTATGATCTAAATCAATGCAAAGTATTTTTTTAGGAAGTGCTTGAGCAAGGAAGACAGTTAATGTTGTTTTCCCAACGCCACCTTTTAGCGAGGCAATAGAAATTACTTTTGGCATATACATCATCATGACTAATTCAATAGAAATTGGAAAAGCATTTTTCCGATTTACTTAGATTTTTATGTGACATAATAAAATTGAAGAACAATTCAGATGATAAACTGGGGAAGGGGAGGGCGGATTGTGACTTTTTAAATAGAAACACCTTTCATATTTCTGACTGCATCAAATGTAGTATCAGGCAATGAGCTATAATCAATATTTGTTACTTCACATACTTCCTGCCATGATGCTGAACCAAGATAATGTGATAGCAACTCAGTTCGCTCAGCTACATTTAAGTGAGGAATGCTCTTTTCGATAATCTCATTCGTCATTTGAAATTCTTTTTTATCATCAATCAATAGAACTGCGTATTCTTTATTACGTGCATATTGCTTAACAGATTCAATATTTCTGATTATTTGATTCCTCTCGGAATACCAATTTACACCTTCAGACGGGCCTACCTCAGTTCTTTTGCCCTCTATTGCAAGAATGAATTGATCTGTTTCAATAAGGCAGTCAACTTCGGTGAAACCTTCGAATGCCCACCATTTTTTTGAAGATCTTTCAGATCCTAACTTTTCTAGTTCCTTTAAAGCCTCGACTCTTACTTCCATGTTTCCTACTATCAGAGCCTTTCTTTTTAATTTTGTATTTTCGCTATTTTTTTCCTTTTTTGGAACTTTTAATTTGTCAGGATTTTCAATTAACCATTTTAGAAAATCTTTTGAAGGTGGAAGTTTAAATTCGAAACACTGTTCTAAACCTATAAAATTAATATTATATTCTTTTAAGATTCTATCCTTATACTTCCTCAACTGAAGATTGAGTATGTTGATTGAATTATCAATATAGCTAGTTGAGATAGGATTTGCTTTTGGAAATAATTTCAGTAAGTTACGTAACCAAAATTTGTCAGATTGATATAACAATTTTTGAAAAACTGGTCGAACGCGGGTAATTGAACTGTTATACTGACCTTTTAAAATTTTCATTTTAAGTCATTTCTCTCTAGATGGATAATCTATATTCAATTCTTCTGCGATTAGCTCAAATCCTTTTTCATTTTTATATTCCTCCATATTGAGATTTTTTGTTTTAACTTTCTGCCAGCCGGAATCAACAATATTATGATTAATTCTCACAAACTCATTAGATAACGTATAGAATTCAGGTTCTTTCATTCCTTCGATCGACGGTCTCTTTTTATAGAAATATCCGATATTCAGAAAAACAATAATTAGATAATCAAATGCGTTAAATGATTTATCTTTCACCGGAAATGCTCGGTCACAGTCTGTCTGGTATCTGCTTTTCACCTGAATGCGGATTTGTTTTCCAGATCTCTTAGGGTCAGGATGAATTGCTATTAAATCATAGCCCTCATTATTCGGAGGAGCTTTATAAGTAAGTATATTTCTTCTCATCAAATATCCCATAGCAAGATATTCTGCTCCATGACTAACCACCGGCAAACGCAATGCATCACGATTACCCATTGCTTTCCCTCATTTATCATGCCAAATATTGATGCAGTAATGAGCATTTCTAAAGTCAGTTCTTAAGTTTTGGACTGCCTTTTTTTTATGGAAAACATTAAACGTCATATCACGATAATTTGCAAAACGAGGAAAAAATAAGCTACAATATTTTAATCAAATTTAATAAAATTAATTATACCAATGGGTTTTGGATTCAGAGAATTTAATCATTTTAATCTCTATGAAGTAATTATTAGGTTGTTTCAAAATATTAATTTGTCATCACTATTTAACAATGTAGGATTCTAAAAAAACCGAAATGCTTTTAAAATATTTATGCCGAGCATTTAGAAACAAAGTTAAATTAAGCTGTAGTCATAATGGATTGTCAGAAGTCAGGAAAAAGAAAAGAGGGCGGATTTTAATATTTTAGGAATATTTTTCTCCGAAAACTTCACTCGATAAACTTCATACTCTCGAGTAGAATGAAAGAGAATCCTCGCGATGACAAAGCAATATTCGTTTATTTTAATGAGTCGAAAGATATTCCAGAATTGATATTCAGATTTTACTCAGAAACATATGCCCTAGAAGTTTGGCCTTATTTGGGATACTATTATATGGAAATTGATGGGTCCAGAACGGAGCGATTGTCCGCTCCAGAATTTAATTTTAAGCAACTCACTCTTGAAGCGGTTCTCGCAATGGATAAAATATATGAGAAAACTATAACCAATTCCCGTCGAACTTGGCGAAGGAAAAGGCATAAAATGCAAATGGAAATAGATAAATGGCTTCGATATTTTCCAAAGGATAAGAGAAAATTATTCCAAGACTGGCCTGTTACATCTTTGTATACTTGGAAAGCATTAAAGCTTTCTATTCATTCCCAGCCGTATTTTCAACTCTGCCAAACGAATCCCATTCTTGCTTATCGCTTGATTCAAAAAGAATTGTGGAATGATCAACATCCATTGATGCGCGAATCCCTCGAAGTTGTATTAGTTCATAAGCCAGAAATTATTGCCGAATTAGTTGGAATCGTGAAAAAAAATTGGAAAATAATTAGGAAATTGCAATTGTATATTTTTCAAAAGGAAAATTTTTACAATGAATTCGACAAAATAATTCATTTTGTCGAAGATCCCTACGTTCAAAAAATAGTTCCTCATCTGCCTTCTCTAACCAATAAAGTTTTCAATTTTTTGAATAATTGCTTTAAGAATGAATATTTATCCTACGTAGAAATCTCATTTTTATTGGATCTAATAAAATTGGAAAATAACGATTATGCAATTAGCAAAGAATACAATAATATTTTAGATCGATTTGGACCAAAAGTCAACATGAGCAAATGGATTGGTAGCATTCTAAGAATTTGGGAGGAATGTATTCGACACAATAAAAATTGGAGAATAAAAAATATTCAATCTTTACTTAAACATGAGATCAGAATGATTAATGATTTGAACAGACTAAACGAAGAGTCCATTGCAAAAGATCCAGAATATTTTATGACTCCTCCTTTTCCTTGGCAAGATTGGAACCAAGGCAATCTATTCGATAAATCATTGATTGGCGCAAGTATCCATCCTATAAAAAATAATTTCGAGTTATTGGTAGCAGGCAAAGAATTTCAAAATTGTTCCTTTTCTTACTTAGATGAAATATCTTTGGAAATATATTATATTTATATTATCAAATTTGAGAATGGTGAATCCTATATGGCAGGCTTCACAAACATATTTAGGGAAGACGACATCGCGCAATTGAATGACGTTGAATTGGATAATTCTGATCTAATTCTAGTGCCGAATAAATGTTCCGATAAAATTGACTATTGGAGATTAGAGGAATTCAACGGTATTGGCAATCAGCAACCCCCAGACCATGCTTACGATGTTTTATATGATTGGCTTGCATATATAAAAAGAACATTTAAGCAAGATGTAGATCGCATGAATCTTTCCGCTCACAAGGACTGTGATGATCCATCATTGGAAATTACACAGAAGGGAGATGATTTTCGTATTTCAATATCCATTTGAGCGAATGATATAATTGAAATAAAATTAGGACTGATTGACGATGTAAGGGATAGGTTCCTTTAAAGTATGCAATATTATAAAAAAATATTCTATTTTCCAGACTTATACATCTTCTCTGCCAAATCAAATTCTTCTCGAAAAGGCAATTGTAACTTATCCACCATTTCTGGAATTGCTAATTTCCAACTCACATAGTAGTATGCTAATAGGTGATTACCCGAAAATGTTTTTTCTGGTATACTAGTAACAATGTAGCCATCTCTATCTGGACTGATTCCGTTCATTCCTATTCTAGCTATTTCCATTGCGATTACTTTAATTCTGTCAATGGACATATTCTTAAAATACTCAAGAGCACCTATCATATAAAAAATTATAGATTTGTTGACGCCTTCAATCTCCTGGTTCCGAAGAAACTTTGCCATCTCTAGATCCGATTCTGATACTTCTTGCGATTTGACTCCCTCTAACGGAGCAGTCTCTTGAAATGATTCTTCAAGTTTTTTTTGTTTTAGGTAATCTTCTTCGATGACGAGATAAAAGAATCGGTCGAGGTCTAGTCGATTTGACCAACTATCAATTAATTTGTATTCAATGCCCGGTTTTTTAGATTCTTTGTGACTAAGAAATTCTTTATAAAAGCTATCTGCTATTTTTCTTTCTTTCGGGTTTGCATTAAATAGCTCTTCCATATCTATATTGTAGAGGTCTCTAAATTGGAAGGCATTCACTAGGTTATAAATTTTACTTTTCGAGACGACGAGCTCGGATGCTATTTCTAATATATTGGGATCTGTTACAGCCTTAATAGATTCTTGGACAAGATTATATAAAGAAAGGAATTGATAAGGTCTTAAATTTTCAATTTTTCTGTATAGATAATCTTCTATAAATAAATCAATCGGTGTGTTGAAAGCTTGAGAAATTATTCCTTCTTGAACAGCAGTTAAGAAATTCGAAATATCAGTTTCAACTACTCCGCGTTTACGTAATTTTAAAATAGAGGAATTGGAAAATTCATAAAAAGCAGATTTATTTTTTTCATTTGAAGCAATTAGCTGGTATTTATTATTTTCTTTCGCATCTAAGGCAAACATTAGGTGAGCCAACTCATGCATAACGAGATGATCAATTCCAATTTTTGTTGGTTTGTATTTTATAATATGCCTGTCTCTATCATATATTTCTGCATATTCTATTTTGGCGTAGTAAGGGACTTCTTGGGAAGCCTTAATTTCAATAGGAGTTTTCCCTCGAATTTCGAGATTGGATTTAAAGTCATTGATAAGTGAACTAGATGTTTTTGATTCAATGATTCGAGTGCTGAGTTCGATGATGTTTCCTAAGGTTTTCTCGAAGAGGGCATCTTTTTTGGGATTAAATTTTAGGCTTTTAAGATAGTAATTAAATGCTTCAAAGAGATTTCCGGAATTATCGGATATTAAACCTAACCCTTGATAGGTATTAGGAAATTCTGGATTTGACCGTAAGGCTCTCTCAAAATAAGTCTTTGCTTCACTAAATCTTCCAAGCTTGCCTAGTTGACTTCCAATATTATTTAGTGCCAGGAAGTCGTTAGGATCGATTTTTAATACCTGATTAAAATAAATAAGTGCCGTATCTGGATCAGATTTATAAATAAAGAAAATATTCCCCATCATAGTTAGAGCATATTTATTTTTATTGTCCCATTTGAGTGCTTCGATAAGATAATTGATCCCTTTTTCTTGATCCCCTTCTTCTGAGTGGATTTGACCAAGCATACGGTAAAGATCAGAACTTGTTGGATTTTTCTCAATTAAGGATGCTAGGAGTATTTTGGCATCTTGAAATTTGCCTGCTTCACAAAGGCCAATTGCTCGATTATATTCTTTGGTGGAAGAATCTAACTTATCTATTTCAATTTTGATTTTAACTCTGTCCCTATCTAGTATGATTTCTGGTTGATAAGAGCCTATTGCATAATAACGAGAGAGTTCTTGGAGTATGGACTTTTCATCATCTCTTTTTATGTCTGGAAAAAGAGTAAAAAGAAGATCGTCGAGATTGTAAATGATTTCCATCGGTAGTCTAGATCACATTATTTAATGTAAAATGATATAGGCAAATAGAAAAACTTTACAATTGATGGAATCAAAATCAAGTATGGAAAAAGTCACTAGATCTTTCAAATAATTTCCAATAAATTCCTATACGATAAGCGATTAATATTTAATAAAGTCCTATTGGGAATAAAATGCTAATATACAAATCTAACATAAATGGATTTTTAAAGGATATTGATTCCAACCAAATCGATGGCATAATTCGTGATAGTTATATAGCTCGGGTAGGGTGGGGAGTATCTGGTTCTGAACTTAGATCATGGAAAAATTCATTGGAAGCATTTAGTCGAGTTATCGGTTTTCGAGAATGTCGATTGCCAGACTCTACAGGCGTTGCTATTGAATATCATATCCCATCAACATCGAAGCGAGTAGACGTTCTATTATCGGGATACAATAAATCTCAAAATTCAACTGTAGCAATAGTCGAATTGAAACAATGGGAATCTGCTGAGAAGTCAGAACTGGATGGATTGGTAAAAACGTATTTAGGAGGAGGGCTTAGACTAACTAGCCATCCCTCTTACCAGGCATGGAGTTATTCTACACTTCTGGAAAGCTTTAATGAAAATGTTTATACTCAGAATATCCAATTAAACCCATGTGCTTACCTACATAATTATTTTCAAAATGACGAAGCGATATTGAATCCTATCTATAATGAATATTTAGAAAAAGCACCCGTGTTTCTGCAGCAGGATGGAAGAAAGCTTAGAGAATTTTTGGAATCAAAAATTGAAAAAGGAGATGAAGGTAAAACAATCGAGATAATAGAAAAATCTCCAATAAGACCATCAAAGCAATTAGCAGAGTCCGTTCTATCTTTACTAGAAGGAAATCCGGAATTTATAATGATAGATGAACAAAAAATTGTCTTTGAAAAAGCGAAACAAATGGCACTTCAAAAAAAACAGAATACCAGAAGGGTATTTGTGATCGAAGGTGGTCCAGGTACTGGAAAATCTGTTGTCGCAATTAACCTTCTTGCTCGATTAACTTCAAAAAGTCAAAATGTCCGCTATGTTTCCAAAAATGCAGCTCCTAGAGCAGTTTATTCCAATAAACTGAGATCAGGTGGTAAAACTATTTCTGCAACTAGCCTTCTATTTTCTGGATCGGGAAGCTTCATTGCGACTAAAGAAAGAGAATACGATACTTTAATTGTAGATGAAGCTCATAGATTGAATCAATTTAGCGGATTGTATCGCAACCAAGGCGAAAACCAAATCAAAGAAATAATTCATTCTTCTCAAACTTCGATCTTTTTTCTAGATGAAGATCAAAGAGTTGCGTTGGCTGACTATGGATCTAAAGAAGAGATCGAGCGTTGTGCCTCAATGTATGGAGTGAAAGTTGAATATGAAAAACTGAATTCTCAATTTCGTTGTAGCGGTTCCGATGGTTACTTAGCATGGTTAGACCATACTTTACAAATTCGAGAAACAGCTAACGTTGACCTTTCAGATAATTCTTATGATTTTAAAGTATTTTCAGATCCTAATAAATTATTTACAACAATTCAGGAGAAAAATGAAATTCGAAATTCGGCTCGTGTTGTAGCTGGATACTGCTGGGACTGGATAAGTAAAAAAGATCCCCAAGCAATGGATATTATAATCCCGAAATTCAATTTCGCAAAACAATGGAACTTAGCTTCTGATGGAAGCTTGTGGATTATTCAACCAGAATCAATTCATCAAATTGGATGCATTCACACATGCCAAGGTCTCGAGTTAGACTACATTGGAGTGATTATAGGAACTGATTTAACCTATCTTGATGGAAGAATTGTCACCAACCCATTAGCCAGATCGAAAATGGATCAATCCGTAAAAGGTTCAAAAAAGTTGCTAAAAGAAAATCCAGAAGAGGGCAAGGCTGTCTTGGACAAAATCATAAAGAATACATACCGAACTTTAATGACCCGAGGAATGAAAGGTTGTTATGTGTATTGTGAAGATGAGAATTTAGCTGAGTATTTTAGAACTAGATTGATGATAGGGAAATAGATGGGGAAGGAAAAATTGATTTATAAGTTTATCTTGTAAATCAATTTTAATTTAATAACAAGGAATAGATTAAATGAAACACTTTAATATGACTTTCGGGGACATAATGCAAACCAAAATCCTCTACTACGATAAGAAAGTAGAGGAAGCTTGTTTTGATATTTGTGAAAAATTACAAATCGATAATATGCCAGATTACGATAATAAATCCTATCATAAGTTAGTAGATAATAAATTTAAAAGAATAGCTATTCCAGATTCAATGAAATTACCCATTTATGGTAGGATTTTTGAAGAGAGTGTCTTTCCAAAATTTGAAACAAACAAGCATAATGTACTTTTTGTATTTGATGGAAAAATACTAAAAGGCATAGTCCATTTTGCAGATTACAATCACGATAAAGTTCTGAAAAATCTACAAGATGATATCTTGAATTTTGAATTAAATTTAAGACAGCTACTGGTAATTGAAAAACTTTCAAATCTGGATTTGATAAAATATTTTAAAAACAAACGGGATTCAAAAAATACCAAATCATCAGATTATTCACGCTATGATGAGAAAATTAATAGATTTGAAAAAACAATAAGCAATAGGGATTACCTTAGCGAATTTCAGACATTTGATATTTCAGATTTATTGAATTTTTGTAATAGCGATTTCTCAAAAAAAATCTTCCCACTAGAAAAGGTAAAGATTGAAACGAAGAAATTTTCACCTGGCGAAATTATTAGAAATCTTAGGAATACGGCAATGCATGGAAAAGATCCTATAGGAAAAGATGAAGCAGCATCTATATATTCAATGGAAAGTTTATCAAAATTTTTGACTAATTTAAAAATATTTAGACAGTTAGCTAATGATTTGGAAGAAAAAATTAAAAATCACGATGATTATAGGAAATCAATACAGTTGGAGAACCAAAGCAAGTTGAATATTATTCATGCTCACCATCCAAGCGCATTAAATTATTTTCTTAGTCGTTAGAATTTAAAGGATCATGTTTAGTCTTTCTTTTGGATTTAGTTTATTTTTATTGTTTTGAGTTTATAACGTATTTAATTTCACGTAATGCTCGAAAAAGAAAATTTTGGAACGGTTCAGTAAGTAAAACTTTTTATAATTTGAAGAGAAAGCTTTGTGTAATATTCTCCTTGAAATTAAACCGTTTCATGTTTTTTCTTAAATCTAATAATTTTGTAATTGAAAATTAATTCATAATTCTAAAATATTCCATTAATCCTGAAAGATATGGATGTTAAGATTGTATCAACTAAGGCATGTTCATGAGAATAGGAGAAGTTTTATTTAGTGAGTATTAAATTAGGAATAAAAAATTTAAATGATTTAGCAAAGAAAAATAACGGTAGATGTCTATCTAAGAGATATAAAACTAATAAAGATTTATATTTATGGGAATGTTCAAATAAACATACATGGAAGGCTAAGTATGCTTCAATTAAAAAAGGAGCGTGGTGTCAAATTTGTAAAAATATTAAATTTTATGAAGATTTATTGAGAGTTGTAAAATCTAAAAATGGGATTTTACTAACAGAAAAGTATTTAGGTAGTAATGAAATACATGAATTTAAATGTGAAAATGATCATACATGGAAAGCTAAAGCAACAAAAATAAAAAATGACGGAAGCTGGTGTCCACATTGTTTAAAAGTAGGCATTGATAAAATGATAAAAATTGCTGAGGAAAGAGGTGCAAGATGTGTGTCGACAGAATACATAAACAATACTACTAAATTAAATTGGATTTGCGAAAATAGTCATCCTTTCAAAGCTTCTCCATCCTCCGTGCAGCAAGGTAGTTGGTGCCCAATCTGTCGAAAAATAAACATAAATGACCTAATAAATAAAGCAAAACTAAGAGGTGGCGAGTTACTTTCTACGGAATACGAGAATCAATTTGTTAAACTTGAATGGATATGTTCTTACCAGCATAAATTTAGTATGAGTGCTCATGATGTAATGAGTAAGAAGGGTCACTGGTGCCCAAAGTGTAAAGAAAGCTATGGGGAGAAATTTACTCGTTTGTATTTAGAGAAATATTTTGAATGCAACTTTGATAAAATTCGTCCTAGTTGGCTACTAGGGGAGAAAAATCTACCTTTAGAATTGGATGGTTACAATGAGAAATTGAAACTAGCCTTCGAACATCAAGGACATCAACATTATGATTCAAATCATAATTTTAATAAAATTAGTCAAAATAATAATCAAATTTTCATTAATGATAAAATAAAGGAAAAAGGTTGTAAAAAAATAATATAAAATTAATATTTATTCCTCAATTAAAACCAGAAGATGGAATAGAGGCTAATAAAAAAAATTAAATCAAATACTTCAAGAATATGGATATGAGGAATATAAAGACATAAAGATTGAAGAGATAGAATTATTTGCAGCTAGACAATTTGAAAAATACGAAAGAATTAAAAAAATTGTAGAGGATAAAGGTGGAAAACTAGTAACGAAAAAATATATCTCAGGTGAAAGTAAATTAAAAGTAATTTGTTCTCAGAAACATCAGTTCGACACATGCGCTGATTATCTAGTCAGTAAACGATGGTGCCCAAAGTGTGCGCCTAATAGAAGACTTTCAATTAAGGAAGTTCGGAAAAAGTTAAAGGATAGAAGTATTAAGTTGAAATCAAAAGATTTTAAAAATACTACAACCCCCCTAGATCTGGAATGCCTTGTTTGTAAACATCAATGGGAATCCGATTATAATAATATTAGTAGTGGTAGAGGTTGCCCGAAATGTGGTCGAAAAAGAGCCAATGATTCTAAAAAAATTAAATTAGATGATGTAATTAATCATGCTAAGTCTTTAGGATTTGCTCTTTTTGATCGAGACAAATATGAATATGCAAAAGTAAATACTACTTGGATTTGCTCGAAAGGACATAATTTCGATAGAAGCTTTAGTAAACTAAAATTAAATCCTCTATGTCCAATTTGCGAAAAAATGAGAAAACAGAAAAAGCGCGTTAAGAAGAGTTAATTAATTTTTAAGATCAGTAACGTTATGCAAACAATTAGTAAATGAGGAAAAACGAAAACTTCTGATATTAGTGAAATTGCGAAATAAATGAAGCTATTGCTATCCGAGGTATAAAATGCACTAGCAAAGAATATCATATTAAAATTAAGCTCAACTGGAAATGTAAATGCGGTCATCAATGGAATGAGCTATCAGATCGAATTGTTAGATTAAAATACGCTTGCTCAAAATGCTCACCCTGAATAGTGTTTTTACAACTTTCTTTATGTTTTATTTTTTTAACCATAAACAACTTTTAAATCAAAGAGGATTATGGGATTTAGACTTAATTTACAGGATTCTTTAACGAGACTATGGCAGAACACGATTTTTTTGAAAAACCAATAATCAATTCACCTTACCGAATTCCCGACAAGCACTGGGAATTGGATGATGCAGGTCAGCCTACGGGGAGCCTTGAGAATCGGAGAAGAATTGTAAAATTTGTCACACCTATACCCAAGCCCAAGCGGAATACGAACAAAAAGAAATCCCAAGGACAACAAGTTGATTTAGGTTTCACTGACAAGGATGAGTTATCCGAAGAGAAACAAAAATACGATATTGCCGACATCATTGGAGAAGTTCGAAATCAAGTTGATGCCTGGAGACAGTTGTCCAAGTCCCAATGGGGAGTAACTCCTGAGACAGCTAGATTATTAGAACATTGGAGAAAGGAAGAATGGGATAATATTCGACCTTTCTTTTGTCAGGTCGAAGCAATGGAAGTGGCAATTTGGCTTCATGAGGTCGCACCGAGCTTGAAGAATAATGCTAGTATACGAATTCTTCGCCATCTATCAGCGGCAAATGAAAATGCCAATCCAGATTTATTTCGGATTGCTTTGAAACTAGCTACAGGTTCTGGAAAGACAACAGTTATGGCAATGATGATTGCTTGGCAGACTGTGAATTCTGTTCGAATGCCGAATAGCAAGAGATATACGAGAGGTTTTCTCGTTGTGAGTCCTGGATTAACTATTAAGGATCGTTTGCGGGTTCTCCAACCCCATGATCCAAGCAGCTACTTTCTAACACGAGATATAGTTCCCACGGATATGTTGGACGAGATCAAGAAGGCAAGAATTGTAATCACCAACTACCATGCTTTCAAACGAAGAGAGACAATGGATATTTCCAAGGCAGGTAGATCTTTCCTTCAAGGACCACATGAATCAATGGAAACACTTGAGACCGAAGGACAGATGCTGCAACGCGTGCTTCCTGAACTCATGGGAATGAAATCTGTAATTGTATTGAATGATGAAGCCCACCATTGCTACCGAGAAAAGCCCGAGAGCGATGAGGATATGGATGACTTGGATACGGAGGCAAAGGCAGACCTTCGAGACGAAGCGAAGAAAAATAATGAGGCGGCAAGGCTCTGGATATCTGGATTGGAAGCATTAAATCGCAAGATTAAGGTGACTGCAGTCTATGATTTGTCTGCTACACCATTTTTCCTTAGAGGTTCTGGGTATGTAGAAGGAACATTATTTCCTTGGACTGTCAGTGATTTCTCATTGATGGATGCCATCGAATGTGGAATTGTAAAGCTTCCTCGGGTTCCTATAGATGACAATATACCTGAAAATGATATGCCCATTTATCGCAATCTTTGGGAGAATATCCGTAAAGATATGCCAAAGAAAGGTCGTGCCAAGGCGGAAGATTTGGATCCGAACCAATTGCCAACTCGTCTTCAGACTGCGATAGAATCTCTATACGGACACTATGAACAGGTATTTAAGCTATGGGTAGAAGAGAATACCCAGGTTCCACCTTGTTTTATTGTAGTTTGTCAGAATACTTCTATATCAAAGTTAGTTTATGACTATGTTTCTGGATTTAGATATAAAACTACGTCGGGTTTGGAGAATTTTCAAAACGGCAAGTTGAAATTATTTCGAAACTTTGATGATAGCGGGAATCCATTCCCTCGTCCTAATACAATTCTTATAGATAGTGAAGCTTTAGAAAGTGGAGAATCCATAGATAAGAATTTTCGGGAGTATGCATCGGATGAGATTGAGAGATTCCGAAGAGAACTCGTAGAAAGATCGGGCAATGCACAGGCAGGAGAGAATCTAAAAGATGAAGAGCTTCTTCGGGAAGTAATGAACACAGTAGGTAAGCCTAACACCTTAGGTGGTCAGGTTCGCTGTGTGGTTTCAGTTTCTATGCTTACCGAAGGATGGGATGCCAATAATGTAACGCATATTCTGGGAATTCGTGCATTTGGAACTCAGCTTCTCTGCGAACAAGTCGTAGGTCGTGCTCTTAGAAGACAATCCTACATGTTAAATGAAGAAGGATTGATGGAACCAGAATATGCTGACATATTCGGAATACCATTTGATTTTACAGCGAAGCCAGTAATCTCTAAGCCTAAGAAACCAGTAGATCCAGTTACCGTATGTGCAGTTCGTCCAGAAAGAGATAAACTCGAGATCCAATTTCCTAAGGTAGAAGGATACCGTACGGATCTTCCAAGAGAAGAAATTGAGGCAGAGTTTGATACCGAATCCAAGATGATACTTAGCCCTGAGTTAGTCGGTGCTACCATCACACAGAATTCAGGTATCATTGGCGAGACAGCTAATCTTCGTCTAGAAGATGCCCATTTGGATACTAGACCTTCCACTGTTATTTACAACATTACTCTTCATCTCATTCAAAAGTATTATAAAGATGGGAATGAAGATCCTAAATTCCATCTATTCAATCAGATCAAGGATATAGTGCGAGATTGGATTGATGGTTATCTGGAATGTAAGAATGGAACAAGTCCTGGGCAATTGATGTATCTAGAGTTGGCAGATATGGCGGCTGAGAAAATATCTCGAGCTATCACCAAGAAAAACCTAGACAAGCAACCCATAAAGGTAGTGCTAGATCCATATAATCCTAAAAGTTCGACCACTCATGTTCGTTTTATCACAACCAGTCAGAACAGGTATCGAACCGATCCCAGGAAATCGCAGATCAATTATGTAATCTATGATAGTACTTGGGAAGCAGAGTTCACGCGTGTTTTGGAAGCGACTCCAGAAGTTCTCTGTTATGTGAAGAATCATGGGCTTGGATTCGAAGTTCCTTATCGAATGGGAACAGTCAGTAAGAAATACCGACCTGACTTCATCGTTCTTATTGACCAAGGCTCAGGTATGCAAGATCCGCTCAAGCTCGTAGTGGAAGTGAAGGGATTCAAAGGCGAAGATGCCCGCGAGAAGAAGGGAACCATGGAAACCTACTGGGTTCCCGGTGTAAACCGATTAGGGAACATGGGACGATGGGACTTTCTCGAGTTAGATGCCGTCCATGAGATGGATCCCAAGTTCCAAGAAAAGATCCAATCGGCACTCAAATCCAAGACCAAGAAATAGATACAAGGACTTATAATGGCAGCGAAGAAGAAAACCACCAAACAAAAATCAGTAGAAACCATCACACACGAAGAGGAAAAACGCAAGAACATTCCTACTGTAGAACATAGATCCTTCATCCATGAGAATTTGAAAACACCCATTACAATTGCCTATCAAAGAAGAAATCCGGATCTAGACCCCCAACTCATATGGAAGGGAAAAGACCCGGCAGAAGATCCTGACTTGGTTGTCCAAGTTCCACCTCTCTATATCCAAGAAAAGATCCACCCTCGAATCCTCATCCAAGACCTACTTCAGAAGTCGGAAGATACCAAGAAATCCAAGGATGCACAACCCGATCTCTTTGGTGACTTCAATGGAATACCCAAGGATGCCGACAAGACAGAATTCTACCAACACGACCAGAACTGGACGAATCGTATGATCTTAGGAGACTCCCTCCAAGTTATGGCAAGCTTAGCCGAGAGAGAATCCCTCCGAGGAAAAGTCCAATGCATCTACTTCGACCCACCTTACGGAATCAAGTTCAATAGCAATTTTCAGTGGTCCACTACCAGCCGCGATGTAAAAGACGGCAAGGCGAACCATATCACCCGAGAGCCGGAACAAGTGAAGGCATTCCGAGACACCTGGAAAGAGGGAATCCACAGCTATCTTACTTACTTACGTGACCGATTGATTGTAGCAAGGGATCTCCTTACAGACTCAGGTTCCATCTTTGTTCAAATAGGTGATGAAAACGCCCACCGAGTCCGTGCCATTATGGATGAGGTATTTGGGGAAGAGAATTTTGTTAGGATTATCAATTTCAAAACTACAAGTGGTTTTAAAACTAATTTTTTATCTAAAACATCAGATTTTATTTTATGGTATGGAAAAAGCATTAAATCATTAAAATATAACCAACTCTATTTTGAAAAAGACATTGCAAATGACAATATTTCAGTTTATAAAATGTTGCGATTAGAAGATGGAAAAGTAAGGAAAATTACAGATGAAGAAAAAATTAATCAAGCTTTAATTCCTTTAAATTCAGAGATTTATAGATTAGATAATATTACTTCTCAAGGTAGTAACTCTTTTGATGTGCAGTATTTCGGTAAAAATTTTTCCTTAAAGAATAATTTAATATGGAAAACTCATGAGTTGGGAATGAAAAAACTGATTAAAAGTGAAAGAGTCTCGATTTCGGGAAAAGGTCTTGCATATAATAGAAGATTGTCAGATTTTTCAATTAATAGAATTAATGAAATTTGGACCGATACAATAACAGGATCATTTACTGAAAATAAGATATATGTTGTTCAGACAAATACTAAAGTTATCGAACGCTGTATCCTAATGTCCACTGATCCGGGGGATCTGGTTCTAGATCCTACATGTGGGTCTGGAACTACGCCTACTGTTGCCGAACAATGGGGTAGGCGTTGGATCACCATCGATACATCACGGGTTGCACTGGCACTGACTCGGGCAAGGATTATGGGAGCGAGGTATCCTTACTATTACCTAGCTGATTCTCCCGAAGGAAAAGAGAAGGAAGCCGAGGTCACGAGAAATGCGGTATCCACGGCTCCAACTTATGGCAATATCAAGCATGGCTTCGTCTATGAAAGAGTTCCGCATATCACACTCAAGTCGATCGCAAACAATACGGAGATTGATGTGATCTGGGATAAATGGGAACCGAAAGTATCCAAGTCACTCCAAGGAATCAATACAGCTCTACGTGGTCACAAAAAGGCTTACAAATCCCCCACGGGAGGCAGAGAAGGCAAAGAGATTCGTTTCGATGCTAAAGAAGGCGAGTCCATCACTCTTCCCTCCGGTGATAAGGCACTGGTTTATGAATTCTTTGACTGGGAAGTCCCCCGAGAGAAACCGGAAGATTGGCCGAAGGCAGTGGAGAAGCCACTCGCCGAATACTGGAAGGCAAGAATCGAAAGACAGAAAGAAATGGACGCATCCATTGCCTCCAAGGCAGATACCGAATACCTTTACGACAAGCCCTATGAGAACAAGTCCGTTGTCCGTGTTGCCGGTCCCTTTACTGTAGAGAGCCTAACACCTCATCGGATGGCAGAAGAAGAGGGGGATACTTCCAAGAGCCGAGAGCAGGATGACTTTCTAAAAGTTATCTTGGATAATCTGCGTTCGGCGGGAGTACAACATGCACACAAGGAAGACAAGATTGCCTTCGAGAGCCTCGTCCCTTGGCCGGGAGACTTGGTCTGTGCGGAGGGAAAATACACTTCCACCGAAGGCAAGGAGATCCGTGCCGGAATCTTTGTGGGTCCCGAATACGGAACTGTTACAAGACCCGATCTTGTGGAAGCGGCTCGGGAAGCCAGTGATGCAGGCTTCCAAGTCCTCATAGCCTGTGCCTTCAACTTTGAAGCCCAGACAACAGAATTCGACAAATTGGGAAGGGTTCCCGTTCTCAAAGCTCGGATGAACGCAGACCTCCACATGGCAGAAGACCTTCGAAACAATGGAAAAGGCAATCTCTTTGTTGTATTCGGGGAACCGGATATTGAAATCATCACAGAAGGTTCGGATATCCGAGTGAAGATCCTCGGAGTCGATGTATTCGATCCCAATACGGGACAGGTTCGCAGTGATGGACCCGAGGGCATTGCTTGTTGGTTCGTAGATACCGATTACAATGAAGAAAGTTTTTTCGTAAGACATGCTTACTTTCTGGGATCGGGAGATCCTTACAAATCACTCAAGACATCTCTCAAGGCAGAGATTGATCCGGAAGCTTGGGAATCATTGAACAGTGATATATCACGACCCTTTGCCAAACCCAAGAGTAAGAGAATCGCAGTCAAAGTAATCAACCACCTAGGTGACGAAGTGATGAAAGTGTTTAAGGTATGAAGAAGTATCCTAAGCTAAATCATCCTCCGATAGTGGAGGCTGTAGTAGATTGGAATGGGAAGATTCCGGATGATTGGAGTCTTGAGTCTCACAAAGATACCATCACAGAATCCTTGAAAGAGGAATTCCCTCATTACCATGGTAAGACGATTCAAGAGACAAATGTTCAATTCACTCCGAATGCCGAACCACAGATAACCAATACGCAACCCATAACTCTTTTCGCACACCAATTTTGGAATAAAGACAGAACTCGTCTTATTCAATACAGACGAAATGGATTCTCATTCAATATGCTTCCCCCTTATACCACCTTTGAAAATGAGATTCCCCTCATGAAAAAGGAATGGGAGAGATACCAAAAGTTAGTTCCCGGATTCGAGCTACAAGAGATTCGTCTTCGTTACATCAATCGAATTCATATTCCAATAGAAGCAGAATATTTAGAATGGGATGAATATTTTACAGTAGGCAATGATTCGAAGTCAATTCCCGAAGGATTCAAGTCCTACGTGAATTCCAATCAATCTGTCTGGCAGAATCTAGAGAAACACCAGGGAATACTTCGTGTTCTTTTTTTAGAAAATTTGGTTCCCAATAAAGAAGCAAGTATTATGCTAGATACAGAAATAGCTCAATTGAATCTGAATTCAGCGGATTCAGATTGGGATAGGGTCGAAGCAATCCTCAATGAATTGAGAGAGTTAAAAAATAAATCTTTCTTTGGAGCAGTTACAGAAAAATGTTTGCAGATGTTTCAGTAAGTCCACAACCACTAGATTATTTGGAAAGGTTCTCTGCGTTGACTCATTCTGTGAATATAGAATTGCCTGCTATGAATAAGCTTTTTCCAAATTTTGAAAACTCGCAGATCAATTATACAAAAAAAGTTCTATTAGAAAGCCTTGCAAATGTCGCGAAGCAAGCCTCAGTTTTCAATTGGGATGATGAGGGTGGAATCCCGGTGAATCGATCATCTTTAGAGTTCGCCAAAATCTTTTTGTCTTACTATCCTCATGATCTTATGATGCCGAGTTTATATCCCGATCCGGATGGAAGCATCGGCATGGACTGGGATTTTTCCGATGGAACCAATCTGATTGCTACCATTATGCCTTCTGGAGAAATCGCATATTCTGTATATGGCGACAGCGAAAAGACATATGGATCCATCATTTGGAATAAGACATCATTTCCAATTCAGTTGAGAAATATTATCAAAACCTATGAATGATGTTGAAGAAGATGTTTTTTCTGATTCAGGACTATCTAAAAAAGTATCCGATCACGAAAGAGTAATTCGTTTTTTCAAAGATAGTAATTCCTATAACTCTAGGTTTGTTAAAGCCCAAGCTTTTCTCCCACGACCCAATCACCACACGCAGCATTTGGAAGTCTCTGTCTTTCGGGATCAATCCGAAGATATAGAATATTGGAAACAGCGAAATAAAGAAATTTTAAGTAACTCTCAATTGCATGGTTTTGCTAGAATCAGTGTTAGGAGTATTCGGATGTTTGATTTAGAATTAGATGCAGATGATACTCCACCGGCACATGCCAATATAATTCAATGGCCAATTGATTCAGACTTAACGCTTCAAAAGGCTATACATAAGCAAATCGCCCAAAAACTTGCGAGCAATGCGGAGCGCATACTTTATTCGGCATAACTATGAATTTTTATATCGCCGAAAGTTTCACTGCTAGTTTAAAAAGATTATCCAATGCTGAGCAGAAGCAAGCGAAAACTTCTGTTTTCGATCTTCAGACAGATCCTGCCCACCCAAGTCTTAAGTTCCACCGCATTGATAAATCCAAAGATCCTAATTTCTGGTCAATTCGTATCAATAGCGATCTAAGATGCGTCTTGCATAAAAAAGAAGATGCCATCCTCGTTTGCTATATCGACCACCACGATAAGGCATACGCTTGGGCAGAGAAAAGAAAAATCGAAGTCCATCCATCTACAGGGGCTGTTCAAATTGTAGTAGTTCCTGAGATAGAATTTCCTATTCATCCATCATCAACAGAAACAGTTCAGTCTATAACATCTAAGAGAAAACCCTTTCGCAAGTTTTCTGAAGAAAAAATATTAAACTGTGGAGTTCCAGAGGGCTGGGTAACTCGCATTCAAGAAGCAGACGAAGATTCTATTTTTGATATCTTGGAAGTTCTACCAGCAGAAGCCGGGGAAGCACTTCTGAATATTTTGTCTGGCAAAAAACCGACTCAATTGTCAGAACCATTAAAGGACTCCAAAGAGGGAGAAGGTAAGAATCCTTTCCAACACCCCGATTCAAAGAGAAGGTTTCATCTTATTACAGGACAATCAGATCTAGAAGAAGCACTACAAGCTTCCTGGGCAAAATGGACAATCTACCTCCATCCATTACAAAGAAATTTGGTGGAGAAAAATTACAATGGACCGGTTCGTATCTCTGGATCTGCAGGAACAGGTAAATCTATTGTTGCTCTGCATAGAGCCTATTATCTAGCAAAGTATTATCCAGAAGATAGAATACTCCTGACTAGTTTCTCTGAACTGCTCGTAGATAATCTACGACAAAATTTTCACCGACTTATTATTAGTTCTCCACAAATCGCAGAAAGAGTGGAAGTTTCTACTCTAGAAAAGTTAGCAATACGCCTTTATAAATCGCGTTTTAGTGAACCGAATATAATTGAACCTAATGAACTACGTAATTTAGCTCAATCCATTCTCATAAAACAAACATTCGCTATACCTAAGAGTATAATTCTAGGCGAATTCCTCCAAGTTATAGACGCATGGAATATTGAGGATTGGAATACATACAAAGAATTCAAACGAATTGGACGAAGGGCAAGACTAAGTGATAAACAAAGACAAGAAGTCTGGGACTATGCAATCCAAGTTCGGACCCAGATAAAATCCAAGAATCAACTTACCCATTCACAGATGTATTATAATCTCGCCTTACAGATGGAAGGAGAAGACCACTCCGTATTTAATACAGTAGTCTTAGATGAAGCTCAAGATATTACTCCTTCCATGATGAAATTTATATCATCTTTATCTAAAGACTCTAGTAAATTTTTCTTTACTGGTGATTTAGGACAGAGAATATTCCAGATCCCATTTTCTTGGAACTCATTTGGAATGGATATTAGAGGGCGATCCTTTACACTTAGAGTGAATTATCGGACTTCCCAGCAGATACGTTTAGCAGCTGATAAATTACTAGAGAAAGAGATTCGAGATTTTGATGGCAATGTGGAAAAAAGGACAGATACCATTTCACTTTTTCAAGGACCTGCGCCTGAAACGAAATTGTATCCGACACCGGAAGAAGAAACTTCAGCTAATGCAAAATGGCTACAAGAAATATTAGATTCTGGCATATCCTCCCAGGAAATACTAATCATTATACGATCTGAGAACGAATACCCCAGAGCACTATCACTCTCTCAGGCAATCAAGATTCCGTTTACCTCTATTGATTCAACTAAGAAAAATCCACATGAAATCGCAACCTGCACAATGAACGAAGCTAAAGGTTTGGAATTTAGAGTAGTTCTTATAATTGCATGCGATTCTCATGTTATTCCACAATCTTCTCGAATCAAAGAGGCTAGTGAAGAAGCAGAACTTGAGGAAATCTATGAGACAGAAAGACATTTATTGTATGTCGCTTCTACTCGTGCCCGCGATATTCTTCGTATAACAGGAACCAAACCCGGATCAGAATTTCTTAGTGATTTTAGGTAGGGGAATGGGAAAAAAGAAAAGTCTAGAAGAAATCCTTGAAAAAGATCCCATAAATAAAGATGATTTTATGAAATTCTATAACCAATCTCCCAAATTGGTTCTCTTTTACTTGGCAAAGATTATGGCGGAGGATTCTAATTTTTTTGAGGATAAACCAGAAAACCAGAAAATAATCAATTTTTTCAAGAGTAGTTTATTATCGAAAATATCCAATGATGTCATTAATTCGATCTATCTCGAAATTATTCTAGCCAACTATATTTTTCATTCAGAAAATTGGGATAAGGAATTTCTTGATCAAGCAGAATCGAAAAAAAAACAGAATTTTGAGCGTCTAAGGAAGTTTCGAGTTTTTGTAAGGGATAAAAATTATAAAGCAAGCTTATTTCCTGAAATTTTACTATATTCCAATGCACTGCATTTAATAGATTTATTTGGGAATTTATCATTTAATGAGATGTTTAAATTATGTTCTGTTTCAATGGATGCTTATAATGAAAATATGCTCTACCCGATTATGCATGAAGAGATTTTTGAAAGGTTGAGATACCTATTGAGCGAAAAATATTTTAATATTAAAAAATTAAATGTTAGTTATGAATCACTAGAAGATTTGAATTTTACATATTCTGATAAATATGAAACTTTGAATGAGCTTTATAAAATGTTTATTAATATTCAAGATGAAATTAATTTTCCCAGAAGCACTGGTTATTTAATTGAATCTTGGTTATTTAATGAATCGCCAGATGCCTATTTAAATCCGACTATGTATAATTCAACAACCTATCAATCGAAACTAAAGATGGTTGTAGTGTTCAAGAATTACTACAAGAAAAATCCCATTCCAAGGTTTATAGATGGAGAATTGGATCAATTTTGCTTTGTAAACAACTTATTCGATAGGTTTCTATTATCGGATGACGATACAATTAAAGAAGACCTCATAAGAGAGAATAGGACATTTTACATTTATCCCAAGGGATCTGCTTGAGGATCTACCCGAACACTTAAAGACTAAGTATGTAGCAAAATCTTTGGAATATAGTGAAGAGAATTCTTGTAAGATAATATATCCTATGAGTGACTTTTATTTTTTCATTCCCAGTGTTATGGAAAACCCTATAAGTTTAATCACATTTTATGATCATGAAATTGCTTCAATATTTAATGTTAATGATAAAACACAGAATCGATACGCAAAGAATATAGAAGCCCAAGTATTTAAGTTATTTCCAGATTCATTATTTGAAAAAAAAAATGATCTTAACCTGAATGTAAACGGAGAAAAAAATTTCAATTTCCCTCAAATGCAAGTGGATGTGCTGGTTAAAAAAGGGAATGAGATTCTAATTATAGAAGTTAAGAGTTCCGTTTACTTGAAGAGAACAGGAAATGCGTTAAGCTATTATTATAAGTCCTTGCAGAAAGCTGGCTTCCAATTGAATAATTTAGAGGAGTATCTTAAGACACCAAAAGGACGAAAAGATTTATTCGATCAGACAAAATGGAATGATACCGGATTTACTTTCAAATTCTTGATAGTGTCAAATAGTTTTTTATTTGATGAGTACCTGCTTTTTGATAAATATCCCAAAGCTTCCATTTTTGAATTGGAAACAATATTGAATAATGAAGCACATTTAATTGAGGATTCATTTTCTGAACTTTCAAAAGAAAATTTCGAAATAGTTATGAAGGCAAAAAATCCAAATCCATTCGACTTTGGGTTTTGGTATCACAAAGCAAAACAATTAGATCCATTTTTAGAAAATAAACTTCAACACAAATACCAACTCTATGAAGGAGATCTAACCATTACTAAACTATTTGATATTATATTAGTAAAAAAAAATATGGAAAGGACTAAAAAAAGGGATCCATTCAGTTAATAAGTAGGTCTAAAAATCTATCTGATGTAAATTTCTTCTATTCTCACGTTATGTGCTCACTTAAGAGCATGTGAGCGAATGGAGATAATTTATGAGATCAGATTTAACGGTGAACTTTCACCTAATTAAGAACTGTAATTTCAAATGTGGCTTTTGCTATGCCCATTTTGAGAATGCACGTTGGTTAAGCCGGGAGGATTCCATGGCCGTCGTGCAGGAGATCCACCGGGGTGGATTTGGAAAGATCAATTTCGCTGGGGGTGAACCGCTCCTCCATCGGGAATTTGCATCTTTGTTGCGGCAAGCTCGGGTATTGGGCTTAAGAACATCCATTATCACGAATGGTTCTAGGATAACTGAAGAATGGGTAGATGAAAATGCTCCCTATTTAGATATCATTGGAATCAGTTGCGATAGTGCTAATCCAGACAGTTTAAGGCAGATGGGAAGAGGAAACGGAAATAGTGCTAAACACACAAAGCAAGTTTTCTCCTGGATAGAGAATTATAACCAGAGTTCAGCTAAACCCATCTATAAAAAGCTGAATTCTGTCATCACTAGATATAACTGGGATGAGGATATGAGAGGCTTTGTTCGGTCATTGAATATTGATCGTTGGAAAATATTTCAGGTCCTACGTATTGAAGGGGAAAATGACAAAACCTTTCCTGATTTTGAAATCTCTGAGAACCAATTCTCAGATTTCTATAACAGACATTTTGAACTGAAATATGATGGAGTTCGAGTCGTGCCGGAGGATAATTCCGCAATGACCGATTCCTACCTAATGGTCAACCCCGATGGACGTTTTTACTGCAACACCAATGGGCATTACCAACAGAGCGATCCTATACACGCAGTTGGGATTGAGAAAGCTCTCCGACAAATCAACTTTTCGCAAGATAAGTTCATCCTGAGAGAGGGTATTTATACAATCTAATATGCGAATCTGCCTAGAAGCCACTAGGCAGATTCTATTGTTAACTTAACATTCAGATCATTTAAGCATCTAATCAAAAAAGTATATATTATGAATGAAAAAAATGGGTTAAATTAATAATTCCTATATTAGAAAATCGCACGAACATGAAAAATAATAACCTTACAGTGATTTCTGGAAAAAACTTTCTTATTCTAACGAATTAAATTGTATTCTGGAGAAATAAATACATTAAACTTGAATTAAGTGACATCAAGTAGCTGAAAGAGTTGGAACTAGAGAATTCAGAATTAAAGAAGATAGAAGCCAATATGGCACTTGAAATTCAGGCGATTAAGAATGTTGTAGGAAAATATTTTAGACAGACCGAATAAACTTAGAAACGAACTTTTAAAATTCAAAAAGGATTTTAAAGATTAGTGACTTCATTCAAGTTTAAAATATTTGACTCTTACAGAGTTTAGAGAGAAGTATGGTAATTAACTTATGAGGAATTTTCTAACCTTAGCTTTGGACCAATAAATGGAGGTAGAGATTTTTGATCCTGTCTTTTATGTATACGGGCTGGATTATGGTGAGGAGTATACAGTTCATGATAGCTTTCTGAAAAAGATATATGAGGAAAAAGGGAGGATTGGAAACTTTTTCAGGGTATTGAATTAATAGATTTGGAATTAACAAACATAAGCTCAATATATAATACCTTAAGGCCACAAATCAAGTCAAAATGAAAAATTCGATCCCGTTAATACTATTTATACCTAAAAAATACAATAAAGAGGGGCCCCAATGAACTACTATCGAATGCAATTACATCCTGATGATTCTAAGCAATCCAGTCGATATGCTTCAGAGAGTATATCTGCTGGATTTGTTGGACTAGGTTTTGTTACAGATCCGGGGGATCTAACTAAAATAAAACCACAGGATACTATTTTAAGCATTAATGAAAATACCTACTGGGCAATAACAGATATCGAGCCAGGAGATTTTATTCTCATAATGTCTCATCATTTTCCCTATGCTTTAGTAAAGGTAACTGAAGGTTATAATTATATAAAGAAACCCGTTCCTGAATTAGGCATTTGGTTTAATCACTTTGTGAGAGTAGAAAAGAAATTTACCAAATATTATTCGGATTTTATAACAAATCCTAAAGATTGGCAAAATATTACTACAACAATGACAATTCAAAAATTAATAAATATTGATACTATAAGCATGAAAGTAATTAAGGAAATGATGTGATGAATCATATAACTGTTAGAATGGCTTGGCATACGGATGGATGGAATGGACATGTTTGCAAAGATCCAAAAGCAAATACATATTGTTGTGGAAGATACTCTTATCCAGGTGATTTAATTTCTCAAGAAAGGGATATTGAATGGGAAAATAGGGCTGATGTAAAAGGAAAACATTGTTCCAAATTGGATAGAATCCCTCCTTGTGCTTATAGTATTAATGCATTCGGAACTGAGTCAGTTAAAGCTATCGCAAAACCTCCTGTTTGGTTTAAAGATGGTACCCGGGATATTTACATGGATTTACCTCCTTCGACAGTTTGCATATGGCCTTATAGAGGAATGTATAGTGACGATGTCGTTAGAGATGCAGGCAGTGCTCAAAAATTTGATTATGAGTCAAGACTAAATAATGCGAAACAATATTTTGATCAGATCGAAGAGAGTAAATCTCTGTTATTCTACTATTCAAATTATAGTAATCCTTTTAGCGATGAGGAATCAAATCGTTATGCACTAATAGGAATTGGAAGACTAAAAACTAAAGGCAAAATTCACTATTATGATAATGTTTCTGAGGAGAACAAAAAGAAATACGCAGGTGGTTTTGTCTGGCAGCTACCATTAACTTCTAATTATCCAGAAGAAGGTATGAGATTGCCTTTTCATATTTACAAAGATAACCCTGCGATAATGGAACGACTTGCTATATTTCCAGACGTAACTGGTGGATTTAAGTATGCGACTGGAATTCTATCAGATGATGATGCTCTTTCTATTGTTGAAAAATTTACTGAAGTAGTAAAATTCTTAATCGAAATAAAAGATATTTCCGAAAACTGGCAAGAAAGACTAAAATGGTTGTATTCACTAACGGCTGAACTTTGGAAGGCGAGAGGAGCTTTCCCTGGAACACTAAAGGTAATGGATTATTTGGGTTTTTCCGAAGGGATCGAATATTTTAAATCAATTTCTAGCGAGGAAGATCAGAGAGGAGCTTTATCAGCAATTGGATTATTCTTGGAAGGGAAATCTTCCTCTCTTGGAAAAATTACAATTGATGCTAAGAGAAAAACGAATATTCAAAGAGAGTGGATTTTAAAGGAACAGTCGGAAAAGACTTTACTTTTAGGAATTCTTATTCGATTCGACTTAAGCAAAACTCAGATTACTAATATTCTGAGCGAAGATCGACAAAAAAATGGGATCACTTCTTCACTTAGTGAAATTACCGAAAATCCATATTTACTCGCAGAACAATATATCGGAGATGATTACGACGATGTAATTAGTTTTTATAAAATAGATCATGGAATCCTTCCTTCTCCAGATTTAGGAATAGAAGCTATTTTCGAAGGGAATTCTCCTGAGCGATTTAGAGTTCTATGCGTAGATGCTTTAAAGAGAACTACAGAGCATTCCTTTTTATCCGATACTTTGCTTATAAATTCAGTCAATAAACGCATTGAATATCTGCCAGAATGGAAGACGACCATTTTTACAAAAAAATATTTCCAAGCAGATTTTGATTTTTTAAATTTAGCGTTAACCATTAGAGAATTTGAAACAGGTAAATTTATATATTTAAAGGAAACTTGGGAAGAAGAAAGATTAATTGAAAAAGTAATAAAAGATTTAAGTCTCCGACCAAGTATTTCCTTAAAGACTCCGATTTTAAAGGCGTATTTCGAACAGCTGCTTTATAATTCAGATAGTCCGATTGCAAAAAAGGATGATAAGGAATATAAAACTGCTATAACGCAGCAAGCAGATATTTGCATTCAATTATTTAATAAGCCTTTGTGTGTAGTTTCTGGAGCCGCAGGAACAGGTAAAACAACTATCATAGCTAGTATTCTGAAAGCTGTTGAAAAGGCGCACGGAGAAGGAACCGCATTTTTATTATTAGCTCCAACAGGTAAAGCTACACAACGAATTCGAGAGAAAACTACTAAAAATGCAAGTACGATTCATTCTTTTCTCGCATCAAAAGGTTGGTTAAATCCTAACTTTACTTTTAAGAAATCAGGTGGAATAGAAGTAAAAGAATATTCTACTATTATTATAGACGAGAGCTCTATGATAGATTTAGGTATGATGGCGTGTTTGTTTCGATCTATTGACTGGAATCATGTTCAAAGACTAATATTAGTTGGGGATCCAAATCAATTACCTCCTATCGGGAAGGGCAAAGTATTTTCAGACGTAATCGGATATTTACTGAATGAAAATCCTGATTCATTAGGAAACTTAGAGGTGAATTTACGGCAAATGGAAAATCTAGTTTCTGATAAAGGAACTGGAATACTAAACCTTGCGGAGATATACATTCAAGAAAAGCAAGAAAATGTATCATATATTAAAGATAAAAAAGAAATCATTTTAAAAAAGATTCAAGAAGGTGGCGAAATTGAAAAAGATTTATCCGTCTATTTTTGGAAAGATACGAATGAATTAGAAAATTTAATGCAAAGAGTCGTTCTCAATGATTTAGCTAGCGAGTCAAACAAACCTGAAAATACCGATCCAAATGAATTATGGCAAGCCTATTGTAGAAAGAAAAATATTGGTGGCTTTTTAGATGCTAGTCTTATGCAAGTCCTCTCACCTTATAGAAATGATAATTATGGAGTAGACTATTTAAATACTTTTTTGCAAAAATCATTGAACAGTCATAACTCTGGAAAATCGATTCTAGATGGGATATCATTAGGCGATAAAGTAATTCAAATTAGAAATAGGCCTAAGTCCGATAAAATTTCTGCTTATAATTTGCAAACAAAATCAAATAAAGAAGAAATATTTAATGGTGAAATTGGATTCACTTTTAAGCATAAATTTGATAAATATAATATTAATTTGAAAAAGTTTCAAGTCAGATTTGAAACAAGACCGAATATATTATACAACTACGGTTTTCATAAAAATGAGAATGGGTCTACTGTATTTAATGAACCAGTTGAACAAAATCTAGAATTAGCGTATGCAATTTCTATTCATAAAGCACAGGGAAGTGAATTTGAAAGAGTTTATTTAGTTTTACCTAAGCGGGAAAGTCAATTGCTATCGATGGAGCTTTTGTATACTGGAATTACAAGAGCCAGTTCTCATTTGACTATTTTTGCTCAGGATGATATATCAAGTTTTACAAGACTTTGTGAGATTGATAAATCAAATCTAAGGAGAATTAATTCTTCTATTTTTATTTTCAATCCATTGCCAGATGAGATAGTTTTTAATCAGAATAAGTGGTATGAGGATGGGAAGAAGATTTCCACTTTATCTAAATATTACGTGAGATCAAAATCAGAAATGAATATTGCGAATATTCTTTCTTTTAATGAAATACCCTTTGAGTATGAAGTTCCTTTATTCGCTGAAGATGGAACTATGTTCTTACCAGATTTTACGGTCTTCTGGAAAGGTAAAAAATATTTTTGGGAACATGTAGGTCGCCTTGATTTACCAGAATATGAAGAACACTGGAAAAAGAAAAAAGTTTGGTATGAATTAAACTTTCCAGATCAGCTTATTATTACTTATGAATCTGATAGCCAGACAAAAGATATACAATCGATTTTAGCATCCTATTTTAATTAGTGAATAGCCTATATTTATTTTTTTAATAGTTTAGAAATATTAAAAATACTTTTATTAACAGCTTAACTATTTTCAGTAATATATTTCTTAGCAAATTTATTGCAATGATTTTTACTTTCTTTCAAATCTTGTAATTTAAGTAATAATTCCTAGTCGATATTTTATTTTAATCTTCATTAAATTAACAAAAAATCTAATAATCTGCAATAATTTGTCCTACCCATAAATTATACTTACTAATCAACAACTTACGGAGAGTAAATTATGAATTTAGAAAAATTGCCTGAATGGGCCAAAAAACGAATCGAACCTTATTTAGAAGAAGGTGAGGAATTGAAGTCTTGTACGAAGGGAAGGGTGGAAATCAACCCACCTACTGGATTAGGCGCAATGTTTTTCTGGATTAAGTATATAATGGTCAATTACCTAGGTATTTTTATTACCTTGTTGGTCAGAGAAACTGCATGGATGGGAGTTACTAACAAGAGGCTCATTATAGTTACAAACGATGGAGCGAATTTTCCTTTTTGGGTCATTCCGTTTTCTAGAACTCAGAAAGACTACGTTCTAAACAAAGAGAAAATAGCTTCAATCAATTCTTTCGAGGATCGAATATTCTGGTTTATAAACTCAAAAGGTTTTATGCTAGAATCTACTGGAAGCTTATCTATTATCTTTAATGGAGTAAACAGAGAAAGCTTTGAGTCCTTCAAAAATATCTTCCGTTCCTGGATGAGCTAAAAAATATCCCTCACTTAAGTTAATTTAGGTGAGGGTGATCTATTCTTTAATTCCTTTCAATCATGATTTATTTTCAGATGAATTTAAGATAACCTATATCTTATTGATAATGAAATAGTAAATGCTATGGATGAATTCCGTAAAAATCTTAGATTCGTTTTAGTCATAGATTTTATCGGATAATCAAATGTCTTTCGAGAAGAGACATCTTGTAAGTATTCGATGACTTTAGATTCATCATAGATCTCGCAATCAATTGACATACCTGGTTTAGATTCAACTGCCAATTGAAAATTATGTTTTTTTTCTCCAGGAATTATCTCAATAGAAACTTCTTCTCCACTGAGATAACGTTTGATTGAAAAAGAGCTTGGCTCCGATGAATTCCATGCGTGTTCTTCCTTATCGCTAAAAAAATTAACTTCTTCTTTATCTGAAGAAAAAATTATAACCTTATCATTTTGAAGGCTAACCCGAAGCGCTAGATGGCTCTTTTTTGAATCTGCATTCGGAAGCATATTTAAAACTTTTTCTTCCATTCTTTTGGAAATAGGGGAACCTTTAGAGATATAATATTGCATCTCCATAATTTCCATATACCGCTGGAATACTTTTTTAGATGTATTAATATATTTTTCCACTTCAGGAACAATCCATATTTCTAAATTACCATTCACATACTTCTGTAGAATTTCATTTGTGACTTCTTCTTCTCTATTAAAAGTAATTCCCATAATGATTATTTTATTGCACCCTTTCGAATTTTTTCTAGTAATATAGCCAATTGTTCTTTAGCTCTTTTATTCCAGGATAAGATTGTATTAATAGGTTTATCTAAAATCTCTGCTATTTCTCTATTTTTATTACCTAGATAGAGAAGGTAGATTGATTTTCTATGATCAATATTATCTAATTGCATAACAGCTTCCATGAACATTTCATGCGTAATATCTTGGTAGATATACCCCTCATCAGTTTCTTCTTTTTGAAATAAATTAGTTTGATATTCTTCTAGAATTTCACTTGAATTGTAATTTCTCTGTTGGGATTCTGTCATAATTTCATTATAAAGAATAAATCTCAAATATTGAGATAAATTTACTTGGTCCCCATAAGTAAAATTTTTCAGTCTATGGAAATCATCTTCGATTAATTTGAAATAGAAATTGGAGACTATATTATCTCCATCTAAGTTGGAGGCTTTACTATTTACAAAACCTAAAAACATGTCATGGAAAATTTTCATAAATTCACTCCATGCTTTCGTGTCATTTTTCACCATACTTGAAATTAATTCTTGTATTTCGGCTTCATTCTTTATCGTATCTGTTTTTTTCTTTTTCAAATACTTTTTAACTCCTTAATTTCAAAAGAATGGAATTCGTTTTGTTTGTATCGAATTCGATTTTCCTGTAATCATTACCATTTGAACTACTAATTATATTCATGTTGATACGCTCCTAATTCTGTTTTACTAGTAATATTAATTCCATCTGGGTAAATATATGCGGATAAATACCCTCCATATCCACATCCCGTGTCTACGAAGATATGATTTCCTTCAATGGTTACCTCATCCATTGGCAAATGTCCCTGAATTATCAACTTCTCTGTAACATGGTCTAAATTTGCTCTATAACAAGAGGTTGTTAGATCTGTAAGCGTTTGATCTTCTAATTTCTTTAAATCATCAATTCCAGCATGCGATAGAAATACTTTTGGAGTCTCGACACTAGAAACTAGTGAAGAGAGAAACCATTGAACTATCTCTTCCTCCAATTGAAAATATTCTAATAATTTCATTTTCTTTTCAATCGATGAGTTAACTAGATTCCATAAGTTGATGAACTCTAAATCATGATTTCCAATTATAAAATCGCTTTCTTCTCTTAATTTATAAATTTCTTTCAATAAATATCCAAAATCTCTAGTACCTCCAAAATAATCCCCTAAGAAAACAATTCGATAGTCTAATAAATTACATTTATTGATTCGTAAGATCAATTTTTGCAAAAGGTCGTAACGATCATGCAAGTCTCCAATCGCGATGAACGGAATATTATTTTTATAAATTTTGTTTTTAATTTGATTCACGGATTCAGTATATCATCATACCGGTTTTGACAAGAAAAAAAATATTTTCTAAGAAAAAAGCTCCAAACTGCAATATTTTTGTCTAACTACGCATTATAATTATTGCACGAATGTTTTTCAAGGTAGGAGCAACTATTGATAGGAAACGAAAATGAAGTAACAAAATACGATTTCAAATCCCCTAAACGATTGTTGGACGAGGAGATTCCCATAATTCGTAAAGGTCTCACACACTATATCGATTTAGTGGAGCAATCTATATCTGACTATAACCATTTCCGACTGAATATAACAAAAGGCGACTTCGAATTCACTAAGTTTGAAAATATCCGCAGCAAACTAATCGATTTCTCTAGTGGATGGACAGGACGACTTGAATCAAATTACGCAAAGTATGGATGCTTTTGGGATCAAGAAACATTTTCCTCATTACTTTATATCAGACTTAAAGGCTCATTGGAGGGAATCGAAAATCGAATTCTATTACGCAAAAATCTGATTACAGACTTCGAGATAAGTATCATAGAAGATATTATTATCAAAGACTTTCATAAAACTCTTTTCTATTCATTCGCTGCTTATGGCAATAAAAAACCTCGTTTGCAAAATATAGAAACGTCGTTGATCGAAATGGAAGATAATTTTGAATCTAAAGAACTAGTTGTTTCTATTCCCATTCAATTTCATTGGAAGGATCTGGATTCTAATGAATTAATCACTAAAGCTTGTATGATATTTAATCAACAATTTCTACGAGAATACAATTGGAGGACAATTTAATGGCAGATATGAAGGATATTGATTTAGATATTACTGTCGTAATTGGTAGAGCTAGAATTCCTCTCTCTAAATTAGAAAAAGCAGAAAAGGATTCTATTCTAGAATTAGACAATGAGTTCATAGAACCAGCTATTGTATTGGTAAATGGTAAGCCAAAATTTACTGGAGAAATTGTAACTGTTGGAAATAAATTCGGAGTGAGGATCATTGATGAATGTTAAACTAAAATACTTTCATGATAATTACAATTCCAGGAACGATTCTGAAATAAATGAACTTAGATGCTACATGCTTTTCGAAAGGGCAGGTAATGATCTCAAGAATGAGTGTCTTAACTTGCTTCCAAGGCATGAAAAACTAAAGTTCCTAGAGATTTGGGCTATAGGACTTACTGTTAGTGAAAACGATTTTGATCAAATTAGTAAGGAGCTTGAAGAAATCTTTACACTCAAAACAGAAGTCGGCGGGAAAGTAAAAGCCGAAAAATTTATTCAGAGTAATCCGGATAGTGAGTATATTACTAGCTTAAGAAACTTACTAGATGTTACTCCTTCAAATGATCCAGGAAACATCTTTGCAACTACTCAGTACTACACAGCTAAAGATATTTACTCAATAATTAAGTCAGAGGACCCTTTAGTAATTTCTATAGCGCTAGACAATATGGAAAAATGTTCTACCTCTCTCACCAAATCTAAAGAAATTCGAGCTATGTTTGATGAGTTACCTATACCCCAGCCGGAAGTATATTACTCTACTGTAAGGGAAATAGAGAGGGTATTAGAAAGAAAGCTGAGTAGACTGGAGGAGGGATGAGTAACTCAAAAGAAAAAAGCAATGAGAGATTGCACTTAGGTGATAAAGACTCTCTTATATATCAAATCTTGAATGGTGTAGCTCCTATGATATATACATTTGCGTTAATACCTTCAGAAGACAAACAAGGTGATGACTTACCTGCGAGGATTGGTATAGACCTGAACCGAGGAAACTATTTATATGATCGCATTAAAGGAGTATGTTGTGATCTTGTAAACCCATTCATAATATTTAACATTAGTGAGAAACAGCTAAGAGCTATGGCTGAAAAATATAAATTAAAGGATTACTTGTTTGTTACTAGAGTTAATGAGAAGTTTGATGCAACTCAGAGTATTTTATCACAACTTACTTTAGATAATGCCAAGTGGGAAGGTGCAAGATTTACACTCACAGAGAGTGAGCTTCTTACCCTCAGTGAAGATGAGCGTCTTAAGGTTAAAAGTCTTAACAGGCAGACCTACGAATGCCTAATATCAAGTAATCTTACAGAGAGTAATAACTGGCATACAAGAGGGAGAGCAAGACTTTTTTACGATAAATTATTAAAACATATAATGATAGTTGACCCTTAAAATAAAATGGGGCATGGAAATGAATAATGATCGTCAAAATCTAGATGAAATGGCAATGTACCATTCTTTTACAATACTCTTAGAATTGATGTAAGCTTGTTTTGCGTGAGAAATATTTTTTTTAATGGAAGTCCACTTCTTTCGTGCTCTATGAAGCTCAAGAGTTTGTCTGAAATTAATTTATCACCAAGTGCGATGGCGAAATATTTTAATGCTGGATACGTAGCCATCTTAGCATGAAATTTCCCATTAATTTTTGTATAGTTTGTCATAAGTTCTTACTTGCAATTCCTAAATTTTTTGTTTGGTCTATTAGACATATAGTTCTCCTTGGACCAGAAAAATCGGAAAGCTTATGTGATGATTGGAGTATAGGCCAGAAAATTAATTATGGCTAAATAATCATAACTTATCTTTTGCAAAGAAATTCTAACAAAAAATTCCCTTACTGCAATAATTCAATGAGAAAAACCATTATATAGTATAATGAATGATACATTGGAGGTATCCAAATGATAAATAAATTAATTTTAATTACATCTATTGTACTACTAATTTCTTGTGATAACAAAAAAAGTGATGATCCACTATTTTTGCTAGGATTTCTCGGTGCTAGTGGAATAGGTACTGGTAGCTCAACTGATCCAGGATTTTCCCAATTAAAGGTAAATCTTGAAAATGCAAAGGCAGTAGGTGTAGCTAAAAATAGCATTACACGAAACACATCCAACACTACAAATGCAGTCGTTGTAAATAATGATAATTCTATTACTCCTGCTTTCTCTTCAGGAAATATTACTGTTAAGAATTTTTACACCTTAAAAAACAAGGGCGTTTTAATCGAACTATCAGATGATGTATATACACTACAAGTAGATGGCGAACTTAATGTCTCTCAGTATGCTTTAAGAGATTATCAACCTTGTCGCATTATTATCAGTAATGCAGAAGGCAGTGCAAAGTGTCTTGATCTAACAACTAGGTCTCTATTTAACAACGATTTAACAAGTGCAGTCAGCTTTGACTTGGACGGAAATGTCTATACTGTAAGTAACGATAGAGATGGAGCTAGGCGAATCAAAAAATACACAGTTGAAGGAAACAATAAAGAGATAGTTTATTCTACTGGCTCTGGAAATCTAATCAATCTATATATAGCTAGAGTCTCTGATGAAGGAGAAGTACTTATTAACCACTATTCTTTCGCTACAGAAATATTTCGCTTTGACTCAATTAAGAACGGTGTTACTACGCTAATCGATTCAAATAGCACTGGAACAAACTACACTTTTGTAGAAAAATTTCCTGATAACAAATTCTACTTCTCACATAATATTGGTGGGGCTAATGGAACGGGAATATTCTATTATGATCCAAACACTACATCCATCACTAATTGGAGTACTACAATTGATGAAAACAATACTGGTAATTGGGATGATTGGTCGGAGACTTACTCAGCTACGAACTTTTGTTCAGCAGGCAATGGATATCTTGTAAGAAATAATGGTCAAGTTTATTACAAAGCTCTACCACAAGCAATAGGGATAACGAGCTATAAGTTATATAAACTTTATCCTAGATTGCAGGTAGTTCATATTACAGGTATAGATGACGTAGTAGCTATTTACTCGATTGAAGACTCTGAGGAGATACTTGTAGCAGGTAAGCCAGTCGGATCATCTTTGATCACATTTAGATTGGTGAACACAAACAATCTATCAAGTAGAGCTACGGCAATTAGTGGACTATCAAATCTACCAGAAGGGTTAAGCGTTAATCAGAACACAAAGACTATCGAGATTATAGATTCCAAAACCATTAAGACTTTTGATTTTACAACTGGAACAGCTACTTATTCAGAAAGGGAAGTGGAAGTTGAATTAACTCAATTGAAGACTCTTTGAAATTCTGTGCGATAATTTATCGTTTTAAAATAAAGTAATTTATTCTATCCTTTCATTAATACTGCTTCATCATGAGATACTCCCCATTTTGGTTTTATCTCAAATAAACCACTTAGAACTTCAGATTCTTTATTTAAAAATTTCTGTGCCTCAAAATGTATTGGAAAAACATCTTCTATTCTCATACCTAATTGATTTGCTAATTCTTCTGGACCATGTGGATCGTTGGATTTATGGTTATAATATTTAGTCAATCGAAACCATTTTGATTCTTCTAAAAGTAACCACAATACTCGATTGTGTTTCGACCAATTTGGGGAATCTAATCTTAAAAATTCAATAAAACCGAAACCTTTTGTTCCATTTCTAAATGTAATTTCGGCTGTTACCATTCTATTTTTTAAATTTGTTAAAGATTTAACAGGTTTAATCCATAGTGAGCCATCCTTAGAAGGAATATATCCCCACAAGGGATATTTAA
The DNA here is from genome assembly GCF_028462125.1 of Leptospira sp. GIMC2001. NCBI lineage: Bacteria > Pseudomonadati > Spirochaetota > Leptospiria > Leptospirales > Leptospiraceae > Leptospira > Leptospira sp. GIMC2001. The sequence goes on from NZ_CP115468.1 coordinate 1,482,417, forward strand.
TAAGAGTGTCTTTATCTATTGAATTAATACTTCTTGCTTCCATATAAATTATTTCATTTATTTAAAGCTCAAATAATTTCTCTACTATATCATATTCTCCAGGTGATATTATCCTAAAACCTAAATTTATATTTAGTTCCAATAAATCCTTATCTCCAGTTATTAAATAGTCAATTTTCCCTGAAAAACATGCTTCCAAAATATGAAAATCATCCCGATCTCTTAATTCAAAATAATTATTAAGGGGTTTATTTTTTATAATTTCAGAAATTTCTTTAATCTCTTCAATTACAGCGTGAATATAATCGGATTTTAAAGAAAACTTTTTACCACTTAGTGTTCCTTCTATCTCTTCTAATATTTCCTTTGTTATTAAACCTATATATTTCTTTTCAATTAGATCCTGGAGTATCTTTCTTGGCTTACCTTTAAAAACTATGGCAGAAATATATATATTCGTATCGAGAAGTATTCTGAGCATTATGATGCTTTTTTTACTTTTGCGATATTTTTTAATTTCAGAAATTACATCCTTTTCTGACAAATTCTTATCTGCAATCATGGTTTCTGAGTAGTTAAAAATTGATTCCCACTTCTCTTTTTTTTCAATATATTTCCTAGCCGCTTCTCTGATCAATTCTGATCTTGATCGATGTTCTCTTTTAGCTATTTCATCTATTGCTTTTAGTAAAGATTTTTCAAATGAGATATTGACAGTTTGATTCATAAGATCATCATATACAATCTTTGTATATATGTCAATTCATTTTTTTTAAGTTGTTGTTTCGAAAGAAATAGTGTCAAGAAACTGATTTTGCAATGACACATAACGAGTAGCGTTACTGCCGTTCGGGAAAGCTGAGCCCAGCACCATTTAGTGAGCTATGCGAACGTTTGAAATGGTGCTGGGCGTTAGCGTTGGCACAAGATTACTTGAGCGAAGAGAGCAGGGCAATCGTCGTGACACCCGAATGGGTCCGAAGCTCCGCTTCTTTAAAATCAAAGGAGCGAAGACGTTTCTAGTATCGTAGAGTTATGCGAAGATAATTTATTTTCTACTTTTTAAATTTATTAGTATAATCAAAATGGAATTCTTTTATTATAGCGACGAGTGAATTTTTTATGGCTATTTGTTCATCGCGTGTATACTTACGATCATCACTAGTTTCCAAATTAAACCACCATGATTTTCTTATCATAATATACTCCTCATAAATCATCAATGCGATTTAATTTAGAATCATAAATATAAAAATTTACACGTAATGGATGGCGGCTTATGGAAGGATATATATTGAGAGTTATGAAAGATAGAAATGAATTACCTAAATTTAAAACCCAATAGCCATTATCGTTTGGAAAAGGTTCTCCCAATACACCAAAGATGTAATATTCAACATCCTTTGTTTTCATTAAACAATTAATTTTATTTCCGTCACCTTCTCTATTAGAAAGTACTTCCTCTAATTCTTTTATACCAGATATTCTAACATTTTTAAGATATTGTTGTATCACTGCTCCACAGTGTTCATTAGTAATTAAATTATTTATTGTTTCTGATTTATAATTCTCAATTGGCTTACCACTAATAAAAAATTCTTTTAGAGAATTGTCATAGTCTAAAAAAAGCAGTAATTACATTTCCATTTTTTTCATATTTATATGGAAAAAATCCAACAAGTGCAATATTCGAATTAATAGATTTCGAAGATAACTTCGCCTTATCAATTTGAACAATTTCGTAAGATTTACACGAAATTACTACAAATAATGCATAAATAAATAAGTTTTTCATTGTTTATCCTTTTTATAATAAAATAATTTCGCTTAACGAATGAGCTTGCCGACGTAGATCCTACGTGAGCCTCCAAAGGAGGTGTTACCGTTGGCACGTATTCTTGCTCCTGCAAGAATCGTGATAAGGATCTATATGTCGCAGACCAAGCCGGTATTCCGGCGCTGCGACAAGCGAAAGGTATTCACAGGCTCTTTTTTTATAACTATATCTTATCCCACTCAGGCAATTTCGTTTTTTTATTTCCAGCTCGATTCCAAATTTCAAAAAAGTCCTTTTCAATCTTTTCTGATTTTTTTCCTTCAATTCTACTTCTAAAAAAATTATCTGTATCAATCTCTGAAATCCCTTTTGTAAATGCATATAAAGCAAATTGGTTAATCGAAACTCCTTGTAGTGAAGCTGTTTTCTCAATGCGATATTTTAAATCTTCTGGGACTCTAATTGTTAAAACATTTTTTTTACTCATAACTTCCTCTCCAAAACTTCACAAAATCAGTTGGCTTAAAAATTTTAAAAGAATCAAATCGTAAATCAGCATTGTGTCTAAAGTCTTTGATATTTGATGTTATTAAAAATTTGCTACGGCTTGCGAATGCGAGATCAACAAACATATTGTCCGATTCATCTTTTAAATTTGGCCTCATTAAATAATTAATTTCAACTGGAGTAGCAAGCAGTGAAACAAAATCTAATATTGTTGTTACACTTTTCTTATCAATGTCAAGCTGTTTTAGGCTTTTCTCCCGTGTAAGAACATCTTGGTATTCCATAAAAACAGGGATAGAAATCATCATCTCAAGTTTTTTCTCAATTATCTTTTGTAAAATGTAACCTGATGCTCCATTCTTATTCCGAATCGCTTGAAAAAACACATTCGTATCTAATACAATCCTCACAATTTAAGGTAGTGCATATGCTATCAGAGTCAAGTATTTTTTTAACAGATTAATTCGTAGATTTACTGAAAGGAAATTACTGAGGAAATTAGCTCTATTGGATGAAAAAGATTTTAATATAATTAAACGCATCGAGCTTGCGAATAACGAGGAGCGTTACTGCCGTTCGGGATAGCCGAGTCCAGCACCATTTAATGAGCTTTGCGAATGTATAAAATGGTGCTGGACGTTGGCGTTGGCACGAGATTGCTGTGAACGTAGAGAGCAGGGCAATCGTAGTGACACCCGAATGGGTCTGAAGCTCCTCTACCTTAAAGACAAAGGAGCGAAGACGTCTCCAGTAACGCGGAGTTAGATGCAGTTGCTTTTCTACATCTTAGACCCAATTTTCTAATTTTAGATTAGGCACTCTTTCAAATTCTTTTGTGTTGTTCGACACCAATATTAAATTCCTGGCACGTGCCTGTGAAGCAATCAGTAAGTCCATTGTTCCAATTATTTTGCCCGATTTCCTTAGAAACGACTTTATATTTCCAAATTCCGAAGCATCGATGTCATCAAAATTAAGAATGTTAAATATTGAAAGAAATGATATTAATGATACTTTGTTCCGTTCAGGATAATCACTGTTTGAAACTCCAAACTCAAGCTCAGCCACAGAAATAGATGAAATATAAATGTCCGACTTTCTTTTTAGATTTAATTTCTTTAGAACCTGAGGTGGTTTTTGCTTTATAATGTAAATGCAAATGTTGGTATCTAATAGATACATCAAAAAGTTTCTCTTTCCTTGTCATGGCCTTGGTCTCTTCCTTCGGATAGAAAGTCATCAGTAAATGAATTTAAGCCTTCTAAAAAAACTTCCCAGGATTTTTCATGTGGAATTAAGATTACAGCATTTCCAACCTTTTTGATTAAAACATCCTCGCCAATAAATTGAAACTCTTTCGGAAGTCTTACAGCTTGACTTCTTCCATTTTGAAATAATTTTGCTGTTTGCATATTTATACCTTTACTGCAGGTATATATCGCGATATATATTCGTCAACTATCTTTCACTAAAAGGGATATGTAAAGAATCAGAAATTGCTTCTGGAAAAACGCTATGTTCTTAGATCGAAGATAAGAAAAGGATGTAATCGATAATCAATAATAATCCAGAAAACAATCTGAGTTATTGATTTTCTTTTTTTAAAAAAAGATCTAACGCTAATTGTAAATTACACAATTTTTGCAAAAGTAATCTTAATTTCTGTGATATCTAGCAATTGCATCTAACGAATGAGCTTGCCGATGTAGATTCTAGGTGAGCCTCCAAAGGAGGCGTTACCGTCGGCGCGAATCTTGCGAAGGCAAGAGACGTGCCGGAAGGGAATTTGCCAAAGGCCGAGCGAGGGCGAAGTCCCGAAGCGATGCGTTTAGCCGCAGTTATACGCCGCATAAATTTAATTAATGTAACCATATCCAGCTTGATATGCTTTTATTTCCTTTCCATCATCATTCAAGATTTTTTTACCTAATAAATAATGATTTTCAATCTTATTGCCAATGAATTCAAATCTATTCTTTCTATCCTTATTTTCCCTTGTTGTTAGGGTTTTTCCAGCTTGAAACCAAGATTCTATAGAGTATACTCTTACTATTACACTGTCAAATATTGAGAGCGCAATTTTGTAATCTAACTCGCCCTGTTTATTATTTGTTCTTGTAGATTCCGCTACACCAAACCAAAATTGTCTGGTAGCGTCGTATATTTCAATTTCATTTAAAGTTGTACTATAAGTTCGAGAAATGAAGAACATCATCATCTTTTCGGTTATATCCTTTTTAAAAATAGCATCACTACCATAAAGTCTTTCTATTTCCGGAATAGACAATCTACCATTTTCTATTCCGTGTCCGCGAACCTTGTTAGTTAAATTTTCTAATCCAATTGTATCTATAATTGCTGCTTCAATTTGGTGCGCAATTTCATTTGATTCCAATCCGTATCTAATAATATCAATGATGGGTTCTTTTTTACGTTTTCTAATTTCACTGATTTTTAATGTTTTATCTGTTTCAATTTTAGAGGGTTTTAAATGTTCATGTGGTCGGCTGTTTTTTCCGCCTTTACCAATGTAAAATATTCTCTTTGTGAATGGATCAATCAGACCGTAAACATAGTATCCAAGTGCCTCTTGAATTTTTTTGTTAAATTTTTTCATAAATCTACCTAAAATATTTTTTTCTATGGCGTATAACGTTTTGCGGCTTTGCGTAGTGGCGGATTTTTAGCACAAATGTTCATACGAAGAACTGAACTTGAACCTACCACTAAACTATCATACGAAGCACTGCACCCGCTATTCCGAATAACCGCTGTTAGCAGTAGCTTTTTATCACTTTTTAGTCATTCTAAATTCCCAAGTATCGTTTTGGTTTCTTCCTATACCTACAATTGTATCTTGTCCTATGAGTTTTCCGTTGTATATAGAATATTTATCATTGTAAGAAAAGTCAACCGTTGTATTACTTTGCTCCCAATAATCATCTCCTTTCGTCTTGTCATTTGGATGAGTCGTAAATAATTGTCCATTGTTCTTAAAATGCACTTCATAAGTCCAATCTTTGTCGGAATAGAGCCATTTTGTTCCAGACAAGTTAGCAACACTATTTCATTGTCTGAATGTTGCACAACTACTGATAAATAATGTAAATACTAAAACAAAAAATATTTTTCTGCTTAGATTTTTGGCTACAAAGACCATTGATTCATTCGTCATATATTTTTCTCTTTCTCGTGAACGTATTTTCATAAAATTACTGCTAACGAACTAGCCTACCTGCCGTTCGGGATAGCTGAGTCTCCGAAGGAGACGTTGGCGTTGGCACGAGATTGCTGTGAACGAAGAGAACAAAGCAATCGTAGTGACACCCGAATGGGTCTGAAGCTCCGCTTCTTTAAGGGCAAAGGAGCGAAGACGTTTCCAGGTAAGCGAAATTAGGCGAAGTGCGAAATTTATTTAGTTTGAAGTTATTTTTCCTAGATATGAAATTTTGTATTTTTTATTCGGAATTATTTTTTCTATTCTTTCTACTTCATAATCATTGAATTTTTTTTTATTAGTATAAATTATTACGTATCCTGAGTTCCGATCTTCAGAGAATCCGGAAATTCCAGAGATATTTAGTAGGCTATCTAAATTCAAAACTTACATTCCAGTAACAAGATTTAGACTAAAATTTTTTAGGATACCACTTATTGGAGCGAAAATTCCATATCCTTCACCAGATACAGCAAATAGCAAACCAACTGCAAATTTTTCATCTTCTGTAACGACTAGTGAACCTGAATCTCCCGGAGCTGCGAATGCATTCTCATCGGGATCGACTATCCAACATTCTTCAAAATATGTTACAGCATTAAAATACTTGGTTTTATACGGTAATTTCATTGTATTCATTTTTGCTTTAATGGTTCCAATTGTTAACGATGTAGTTCGACCTACTTTTTTTACTCGGAGTCCTTCAGTTGGATTTATGACACTTGTTGGCGTGTCATAAAAATTTCCTTGGAAGCTCGATACTGATTTGATATCGATCACTTCAGCTATTGCAGCATCCATTCTATTTTTTGGTACTAAGAGCGGATAACCACTTCTGATTTCAATAATATCAGAGTGCTTAAATATTGCAAGAGGAACGGCGGAATTTGGAATTACATCTGAACCAGCAGGCGACATAATAGGCATGTCCTTTTCAATATGATTACAAGCTGCGAAAACGTGGTTATTTGATAATGCAAAGTGTTTTCCATTTGCATCGGATACGATAGCTCCGAATGTCCCGGCGTAAGATTCACCACTTGGAGCACATGATGAACCACAACAAATTCGATTCTTTCTATAAAAAATTTGACCTACTGCTCTTGCAGATGATGCAGCTTGCGGTCTAATTTCGGTTCTTCCAAATTTAATTATATTATATTCAATGTTCTCTACTTTTTTCATATTTTTTAGATATGACTGGGAGGCAGAGCGAGCAAAAAGGTAAAATTTTGGGTTTCTTTAAATTGTCGTTATGACCAATTCCAACAATATCTAGACCATAAGTCATGTCTACCACTGGACGGATGAAATCTTCATCTCCATTATTGGAAGATGCCTGTACATTTGTGGTGAGACTGCCTCTAAATCCTCCACCAGCAAATATTTGATTGCTTAATTGTTCTGTTATTTTGTCGAGGTTTGTCATTTTTTTTCCTTAAATAATTTTAATACATTAAATCCGAGATTCTTGAGCAGTTCGCCTAACGAGGAGCGTTGCTGCCGTTCGGGATAGCTGAGTGTCCAAAGGACACGTTAGCGTTGGCACGAGATTGCTGTGAATGAAGTGAACAAAGCAATCGAAGTGACACCCGAATGGGTCTGAAGTTCCGCTTCCTTAAAGACAAAGGAGCGAAGACGTTTCCAGTAACGCGGAGTTATTTGCAGTGTGTCAAAACAAACTATCCAGTACTTTATTTTTAACATAAATTGGTTTTAAGAATTTATCCTTACTTACATTATCTTCGATTAATTGAATAAGTGTAGAATATTTTTGCAACAAAGAAATATTTGAAATAAAATAATATTTAGAATTACATTTTGAACAAAAATCTATTTGAATATTGTCCAGTTCTTCAATATCATTTATTCCATTCATGATACAATTGTGAGATATGCAATGATTAAGTCTAAATACATGTCCCAGTTCATGCATAATCATCTTAATCAACCTTTCATTTAATTTATTTTTATCATGAAAATATCTAAAAATTGATACCATAGCTGTCGCATTACTAAAATTACTTTCACCAAAAACAAAATTGTACATCTCCTCCGCTGGACATAAATCATCTGATAAAATCATGAGATTGTATGAATTTTTTATTTTTCTTTTTTTTATGAATTCGTAAATACCGGTTGTTATGATTTGACTATTTTTTCTTGGAAATTCATTAATTGTATTTTTAAAAGATTCAATTAATAAGACTGTTTCTATTTGAAAAAAATTGCTTACAAATACTGTAATATCTTCCAAAGAAAGATAATCATCTAGTATATTTTTTAAACTTTCATCAATATAAATATGTATTTGTTTAGATTTCCTATCGACTAAACATGGCCTATTCGCTTTCATAAATTCTTCTAAATTTTCCGAATCATTGGGATGATAATCTGACCAACCGAAATTTGAAAATTTTTCATTAAAACTAGACAATAAATCCGAATTTTTTTCAGCTAATTCTTTAAATCTATGAACCGAATTGCTATAATTTAAATTCAAAATATCTAACATCATTTTTCCTCTTTTAAGATTAATTATTCTATGGATTACTCGGTTAACAAAAATGACACATTGCAAATAACGAATGAGCTTGCCGACGTTCCTCGTAGCTGAGCCTCCAAAGGAGGCGTTAGCGTTGGCACGTCTTCTTGCTTTTGCAAGAAGCGTGACGAAGAGGAATGTGTCGAAGACCAAGCCGGTATTCCGGCGATGCGGCAAGCGAAAGTTAGCTGCAGCCCTTTTTTTTTGAATAAAAAGTCCATCTAAATATTTACAATTACCACTTATTAAGTTCTTGTTATTATAAATTAGACTAGCTATTTGCAATCCAGATAGACCTATGAATCCATTAATATTCAATTCTGAACGAGAATTTCTAGCAAAATCTGATGTTGTAAAGAAAAGAAATAATTGAGGGAAGTGAGTATAATTTCTTTTTTTGCTGTTGGCAAAAGCAACAAATTGTTTAATCTCTTCAATACCCACATTAGCTGAATATCGCTTCGATTGACCATATACTTGAATATAACCATAAGTCTGTTTGGATTCTGCAGACAATATTGCTATCTTTCCCTCAAAATCAACTCCTCCGTCTGCGGTAGCTTGGCTTGCACTTACTTCAAGACCTTGGAAACATAATCTAAGTATTGAAGCAGAAATAAATTCGAAATCTCTCCAATTAGTCTGAACTAAATTTGAATAAATATTTTTAACTTCAAAGTAATTCGGATTTTGTATCGTTATCTCTTTTGTTACTGTTTTATACAAATAATCTGTATTATTCTCATTGTTACACAGAATATTTGCATTAGTAAATTCTAAAAAATTATTTAGATTACTAAACGCTAATTCAGAAGCCTTAAAACTATTTCTCCCTTGCTTAACATAATATTTGGTAAGCAATTCATCAGTTCCTAATTTATTAGTTTTCGTCTCCTTGGCAATCGATTCTAAAAGATTTTCATCGAACATTGTATAGCTGTTCAACTCTTTTGAAATTTTTATTCATTTCATCAATTCCTAATTTAATTTCAGTAAATTCTTCATCCGTTAATTCTATTTCTAAACTTTCTGCTAAAATTGTCTTAAAAGCATTAATAGCAGATCTTATTTGGACAATACATTCATTAACAGAAACTATATTTTGATTAAAATTCTTTTGATTAATATAATTTACAGCTTTATCAAAATTCCTATCATCGAGATAATTTAATGCAATATTATCATCGAGTAATTCTGAAAGTCGTCTTACGGTACGTGCATCAGAAAAAGTGCTTTTTCCTTCTTCGTCTGGTACTATCCACTCATAGAACCTTTTAATATTCTCAATATTGTCAAATCTAAATGTTTCTTCATTGAATTCAAAAAAATTTCTTAGTGCGGGCTTTTTCAAAATTTCATCAAAGTAACTAAAGTAGCTTGGTTTCCATTTCGAAGCATATTCTTCATCAGTTTTAAATTGTAGCATTACACTATAGGTTTTATAATACCTATTTATTTCCTTTACAGGTATTCCTATGGTTTTTGATATCTCACCAGGTTGCTTTCCAAAATCAATCATTTGATTTATAAATTGAGCTTTTTGAAAAGCCTCCCATTCTTTGATCCCACTGACATTACGAATACCCTGGATTATCATTCCGATCTTTAAATTGGAATTTTCCATATTATCTACTGCTAGGACTTCAATATTTTTTAGATTTTTTATTTCTACTTCGCTAAGAGTGGATAATCCCAGATTAAATTGTTTTATAAGATATTTAATTGCAGAAGTTCGTCTGTTTCCCTCTATGACATAAAAAAGTTTCTCTGATACTTTGCTTACTACGATATTATCAACTGGAACAAAGCCTACTGTCGAAATAGAATTAGCCAATGTTATAACATCGAATTTGGGATTCATCATTTTTTCGAAAGCCGCCTCTTGAATTAATGCATCACCAAATCTTGATTGATCTATATTTAAAGCATCATCGGAAATATCTGCAAATCTAGGATTATTCGGATCCAAAAGCAAATCATCTATACCAATTTTTATTTTTTCTAATTTCATTTATTTTATTATTCTCCTTAAATTTTTTAAAATAAAATTCCAGGGTTGCAGCTAACGAATGAGCTTGCCGACGTAGATCCTAGGTGAGCCTCCTGAGGAGGCGGTACCGTTGGCACGTATTCTTGCTCCTGCAAGAATCGTGACTAGGTTCTATGTGTCGCAGACCAAGCCGGTATTCCGGCGCTGCGGCAAGCGAAAGTTATTCGAAGTGTGATTTAAACACTTGCAAGAGTTTTTTTACCTTTCTTGATTACTATCTCTGCTCCAAGTGTATGAACTAATCTTGATAAAACTAACAACGTTGGGTTGTCCTGCTTACCACTTCTTATTTCTTGAATTACGGTGCTTGATACTTTAGCTAATTTGGATAATTCCCGAACTGAAACTTTTTCTGATTCCATCAAATTGATAATTGTTTCAGACAATGTTAAAGCTTCGTATTCTTTATCAAATTTTTCCTTAATTGAACGTTTTGTCATCAGACGATCAAACGTTGTCTTTGTAGTAAGTTCCTTTTTTAATTCTTTTTTCATAATCTTCCCTCCTTTTTAGCGCTCGCTCTTTTTCATTCTTTGGTAATTTATCTGTCTTTTTTAGAAATGCATTCGTAATAATTACTTTCTTACCTTTTACAAAGAAACAAAGAAATCTGTGTGGAAACGGTTTGAAAGCATATAATGCGTCCCCTTCAAAATTGAATTTTGTCCGATCCTTTATCTCGCCAACTTCAGCAAAACGCTTGAACAAAGCTAAAGTTTTAATCTGAAGCGGTTCTGTTAATCCATTGAAATAATGTAAAACATCTGATTTCTCTTTTTCATCAAAATACCATTCTATTGTAAATTTCTCACCTTTATAGGCGACAATCTCTTTCACTCTTCCAGTGTAACGGAATAGCGATACGCTGTCAATTATTTAAACAGTTGAATAATAATTTAAAGTGACAATTTAAGTTTACAAATGTCATTCAAGTATGATTTATTCACATTTCGAATAACGAATGAGCTTGCCGACGTTCCTCGTAGCTGAGTCCAGCACCATTTAGTGAGCTTCGCGAACGTTTAAAATGGTGCTGGACGTTAGCGTCGGCACGTCTTCTTGCTTTTGCAAGAAGCGTGACGAAGAGGAATGTGTCGAAGACCGAGCCGGTATTCCGGCGATGCGGCAAGCGAAAGTTATTCGAAGTGCCTTATTTTTATAGCCTGTCCCATTCAGGAATATCACCTTCATGATTTAGCTTATTCAAAACTTCTTTAACTCCACTAAATATTTCTTTTTTACTTTTTCCTTTGTAATATTGTTCAAAGTATGATCGAGTTTCTAACTCTTTCACCTCCTTTGTAAAGGCATACAAAGCCAGCTGATTTATTGAAACTCCTTGTTCATCAGCCAATCTTTCAATTTTGTGCTTTAACTCTGATGGTATTCTTAAGGTTAGTAAACTCGCTTTAGCTTTCATAATTCCTTCTCCATATTTCCATGAACTTTGTCGGAGTTACAATTTTTAAATCTTGAAACTTTAACTCATTTCCTATAATAAAATCATTTATGTTGCTCGTAATCAAATAATCTGAGTTGGAACTTAGTGCCAGCTCAATGAATTGATTATCATCTTCATCTCTCAGATTGGGACGAAAATTGAAGTATATCGATTGTTCTTTCCCGACATATGCGATGAATGATAGTAACTTATTGATATCTTCAATTTCGGCTTTCATATCCTCCAAAGTAGCTTTTCTATTTAAAACTTCTTCATATTCTTTAAAGACTGGAGTCGAAATCGAAATTTGCACTTTCTGATCTATAATCAAATTTAAAATTGCTCTCGAAGCACCTTTGGAAGAACGGAGCGCTTGGTATAGAACATTCGTATCTAATATTACCCTCACAATAGCATGATGTCATATATAGCATCACTGTCAAGTTGATTATTTCAATTCTCCGAACCTTATTTTAGCTCTTTACTTTGGATTTAAACAGCCATTATCATAAATATTGAATTTGTTATTTTTTAATCATGAAATCCAAAAATTGTATTCATCGAATGGAATTAGGCATTTCGAATAACGGGGAGCGTGCTCGCCGTTCGGGGTAGCCGAGTCTCCAAAGGAGACGTTGGCGTTGGCACGAGATTGCTTGAGCAAAGCGAAGGAGCAATCGCAGTGACACCCGAATGGGTTCGAAGCTCCTCTTCACTCAAATCAAAGGAGCGAGGACGTCTCCGAGCACGCGGAGTTATTCGTCGTGCCTTAATCGTTGACAACAAATTTAATTTTATCATATTTCTCTAATATAATTGAATTAACGTTAGAAACAATCTCAATTTTGAATTGTTTCATAAAAGGAAAGAATAGTAAAATTGATATTAGTAATGAAAATCTATTATTGATCGAATTTTTCGATGAAAATATACTTTGGTTTTCCAAATGTATTTTTCCTGATAAAAAAGGTATTTGGTTTATCTCTTCTTTAAATATTAAATTAACATCGCCAATATAAATTTTAAAAAAATATTCCTTAATAAACATTAAAATATTTTTCCTATCTATATATACATTGAATTGAAACTTTCGATGTTTTATACCATTGTTTAGAAAATAATTTTCTAAACGCTTTGAATAAAAAATATCATTCTCATTTAGAGAAGGCCGAAAAGCATGTAAATTTGATAGAAAATTATTTTTAAGATTTCTAATAATTTCAAATGATTCTAAATTTTCTTCTATGAATTTTTTATTATTTTCAAAAAGCTCTTCATTTAATTTTCTCCCTTCTTGTAAATTTAGCGGAATACTAAACGAATTATTTTTTTCTTTTAATTCAAATATATTTCCTTGATAGAAAGCGAGAAGAAATTCATTAGCTTTGATACAATCTTCAATCGAAAATAAATTTACTGAATCAAAATTAACTGATAAGCTAAAATCTTTCGACTCATAATACCAAATAATTTTTATTTTAAGAGGAAATAACTGCTTATTATTTTCAAAAATTAAATATTTGTCTAGCTTATTTAATTCAACAAATGAGAAACGAGGATATAAATCAAAATATTGTTTCTTATCGATATTCAAAGAGAAGTATCGATCCCCAGGTAATTTAGCTTTTATTTCTAATCTATTTATTTCTAATTGTTTTGTTTCATTTTTAATATGATCTATGATAGTTACGGTTCGATTGCCTTCAAATACTAAAGGATCTTGAGTTTTAACAAATGAGGAAGTAAACGAGTTTAACCTTGACCGTTCGATATCGGATAATGTAAAACTTACCGAAGAATACTTATTCAAAAGAGGCTCTGATGGAACTTTAAGCTTTATGCCTCTTTTTCCATCAAAATCCTTCACTGATTCATTATTTACTCTTTTCAGATAAAAATAATATGCACTAGTACATAGAAAAACTATCAATGCATAGATAAAATTACTGACTATATTATTTATAATTGAAACTGAATCAAACATTGTTGTTTTTCTTTAGCATGACGAATAACGGTCTGACTATCCGACGTAAATCCTAGCTGAGCCTCAAAGAGGCGGTAGCGTTGGCACGAATTCTTGCCTTGCAAGAATCGTGACTAGGATTTATGTGTCGTAGACCAAGCCTGTATTTCAGGCGCAGCGGATAGTTGGTGTTATTCGCTGCCGCCGTCTTCGAGGCAGGGATGCCGATAACTTTCAAGATAAAGTCTAATAATCAGATTCTCTTTGAATATCAATTTAAATCTCAGATTACACAGACTGCCTAGGTGATATTTGAATTCTTTGGTCTTTCAACTTGGAACGTCCGTTTGGAAACTTAAATTGTGGAAAATAAGTGAAACTTTTTAAAAATTCAAACCTTCTCGGAAATAAAATACATCCACTATTCAATGAACTTTGTTGGCGATCTTCGGATTTTTCTTTTTAAAAATTTACTTCGTGGTTAAATGTGATACCAAAATCTTCCTTTTCTTAACTTGCATTTTTCAAAACCAGCTTTCCTATTTCATTGAAGCAATGAATAACATGTAAAACGAATTCAAAAAGTCTTTCATTTTCTTTGAATCACTTTCGTATAAAATTACTTTTAGATACGTTTAACATCCAACTTCATCTTTATTTTTAATTTTAAATTACCAATTTCGAGGTCAAATTCAATTTAAGTTAGAACATTCTCAATTAGTATTTTGAATGAAGATAAAATCTCTCTTTCGAATAGGTTTGGGACATTCTTTTTGTATTTTCTCCTTTTAAATTAATTCCTACTTTAGAAATTCGAACAGCACGACCATTTCCCTCGGAAATAGCTATCTATTCTTTTAAAATTTTTCTTTTTATTTTCAATAAGCGGACACGATGTCCGCTCTTCTAGGCGGTTGCGAATAACGAATGAGCTTGCCGACGTTCCTCGTAGCTGAGTCTCGAAGAGACGTTAGCGTCGGCAGGCCTTCTTGCCTTTGCAAGAAGCGTGACGAAGAGGAATGTGTCGAAGACCGAGCCGGTATTCCGGCGATGCGGCAAGCGAAAGTTACGCGCAGTAACATTTATACCAGCAAATCAACTTTTTGAATATTGATAACTCTCAATTCAGAACCTGATCCTATTTGAGATGCTCTCTTTTTAAGCTCTCCACTAGTTTGTTCTAATTGCATATATATTAATTCGGTCAAACTATCCTTATATCCTTGAGGAAGTGTGGCAGACGAATTAATTTTATCTAATGTTGCAATACAATCGGTAATTATTTTGAGATCGTTTTGAAGAGCTAACCTTTTTTCGTTAGATAATCTTTCTTTTTGTAAGTCGTTATTTACACGAATAGATTCTGCCTGTAGAAAATATTTAAAAACTTCTCCTGCTCCTTGTATTAATGCTGACCAAGGATTATGATGGGTAAGCTGTAATAAATTAAATGGAGTGTTTGATCCGCCTTTCTTTTTGATTAACTCCAAGCCAAGTATTATAATTTGTTTGCTTTTAGGAATAAATTCAGCTACTACAGGTCGGTGAAGTTTTTTAATTAATCTGTTGTAATCTGTTATAGCGCTTTTTTTCTTTTCATTTGAAAGCTGATTTGGGTTTTTTACTCTAAAAAAAGATTCTTTTTCGGAAAATTCGTTAATTATTTTTTTTACATAATCATTAGCTAAATTTTTTTGTTGACTAGTTGACTTTGAAAGTATTTTGTGTTTTAAAAATGAAGTAGATACATTTTTAAAATTTCCTTTTAATAAACTTTTGTAATTTTTCCAATACCATTCTCGTCTGAAACCAAAAGTATTAACTCTAGATAGATCATATAATTTATTCAAAAGCTTGTATCCGAGTCTCAATCGAGTAATTTCTTCATTTGGAAATAGTGAATAAGGAATTCCAATGTTTAGTAAGCTATATACTTTTGGATTTAAAATATTTATATTTTTTAAATTCTGATAAGAATGATCAAACTTAAAAGATTCGCCGAGAATCATAATATTTTTTGGGTCAATTCCAGCCGATAAACGCATCTTCACAATGTTGATTACTTCAAGTTTATAATGATAAGAAATAAGCCTAGATAGATAATTTGTAACTTCCCCGTCCCTTAAAATTTTTTTTGGAGGCGATTGCAAAGTTAAAGTAATGGTATCTGTTTTTTTAATTTTTTTCATGTTAACCTTTAAATTATGTTTTTAGATATTTATGTTGTTGCGCGTAACGGTCAGACTATCCGACGTAAATCCTAGCTGAGTCCAGCACCATTTAGTGAGCTATGCGAATGTTTAAAATGGTGCTGGACGTTAGCGTTGGCACGAATTCTTGCCTTGCAAGAATCGTGACTAGGATTTATGTGTCGTAGACCAAGCCTGTATTTCAGGCGCAGCGGATAGTTGGTGTTATACGTCGTAAGCAAGTATGTCAGTTTTATTTTCGTTATATAGTTTTTTTGCTTTCGACCAATTTATTTTGCAAACTGATTTTGGATTAAATTTTGATTTGCATAGAGTTTCAATTAGAGCAGGATATGCCAGTTTATAAAGCTCCCAAGTGTAAATATATTTTTTTCTAATTTCTATATTTCTTTGTTTTTTAATTTGATCAAAGATATCTTTAAAATGTTTAAATTCTGGATAAAGTAAATATTCTGCACTGGTAGATGATATCAATATTTCTGGTAATGGATAGATTCCTTTATCATCAATGTAATTATTCTTCACTAATTTTTTTTCATAAGGGAAAAGTCTACAACAATTGTTGGTTAAATATATAAAATCATACAGTCCTGGTATGTCAAAATATCTAAAAAAACGGTTGTAAATTCTTAGTTTTTTGTCTAAATACAGGCCTATTCCTTTAAGTTCCTTCTCATTTTTGTGGGTGTCAATTAGAGCATTGCCATAGTATGCATGAAAGTGCTCTAAATTTTCAAAGATAAATTCACCTTCGGTAATAATAGCTCGAAAATATATATTTTCACCAATAAATTTATTAAAGATATTCTGTGTTAACTCAATTAAATACATTAGTTCAATTTTTTTTTTATCATTCTTTAAATCATCATATATATTAAATGCGAGAAGTGTATCCGAAAATACAATTGTTCTAAAGTTTCTATCCTTGTGGATAAAAGCAGAATCTAAAATTTTATACAATCTCTTGATTTTACTTTTGTTTTTTATCATATCCTTAAAGCCAAGGATATCCATATAGAGAAATAGTGTATTTTTCATTTTGCTTATGTCGTATAACGAATGAGCTTGCCGACGTTCCTCGTAGCTGAGCCTCCAAAGGAGGCGTTAGCGTCGGAACGACTTCTTGCCTTTGCAAGAAGCGTGACGAAGAGGAATGTGTCGAAGACCGAGCCGGTATTCCGGCGATGCGGCAAGCGAAAGTTAAGCGTTGTTCCGAAATATTTTGAGAGCTTTTTCAAATTCAAGATAACCTTCTATTCCGGCTCCTGGTTCATTTAAACACCATTCTTTTACTTTATCAAAGTATATCCTTTGATTGCTTGCGACTAACACTGCTTGATCTAGACAATCCCGAGATTTAAAATAGAAAAAAGATGCTAAACGATCTTTAACACAATCGGTTGGAGAGAGTATCCTTAATATTTTTCCATCAACTTCTATTTCATCTGGTTTTATTCTATAATCATCACCAATCGAAACTGGCGAAGAAACAAATTCAACAAATAGATGAGCGCACATTGGATGGCGATAATGCCTTCCAAATTTTTTAAAATTTAATGCTTCCATCGTTTCTCTTATTTCTTTGCCGCGAGATATCAATGGTTCAACCATATCTAAATCACCAGATCTGTATGCGCCTTTAGAATAAATAGAAACTACGGAACCTCCAACTAATACGGAACTTATTCCTTTATTAGCAAGATGCCAACCAACAAATTTCCAAAGATCTTCTTCCGTTACTTTTTCCCAGTTAGGTTCTTCCATAAACTGGCTTTCCTTTGTCCCTTGGGCGTCGCCTTGAAGAGAACAGAATTTCTTTATCATTTATTGAAAGTGAATTATAATAAACCTCTAAAATTAACTTGAGACCTTTAACGAAAGGCGATTTGGGATTAAACGAATAGACTCGAGACTTTCCTATATTCTTTGAAACTAGTACCCCAGCTTTTTCAAATCTTTCTAATTGATTTTTAATAGGTGTAAGTGCTACACCATAATCTTTAGCAATGGCGGAGGCATGTAATTCATTGTAATGGAAAAGATGAATGAGAACTTTCGAAGCTGTCTTATTTCCAAATATTCCATCCAAAACCATCACAATACTACTGTGTTTTTTACTCAAATTTAATCAACTATATTTTAGTTCATATAAACTAAAATATAGTCACATTCGGAATTACGCTTAACGGTCTGACTATCCGACGTAAATCCTAGCTGAGTCCAGCACCATTTAGTGAGCTATGCGAATGTTTAAAATGGTGCTGGACGTTAACGTTGGCACGCATTCTTGCCTTGCAAGAATCGTGACTAGGATTTATGTGTCGCAGACCAAGCCTGTATTTCAGGCGCAGCGGATAGTTGGTGTTATTCGCTGCCGCCGTCTTCGAGGCAGGGATGCCGATATCTTTCGAGGTAAGCCTTCATAATCTAATTCTAATTGTAAAACAAATTAAATCTTAGATTACACGTTCTACCTAAGTGAAATTTGAATTCTTTGGTCTTTCACCCTGGAACGTCCGTTTAGAAGTATTTATTTCATAAAACTTGTGAGACTTGTTAAAAATTAAAACATTCGCAGAAATAATAAACATCCAATAATCAAAGGACTTCGTAATCAATCTTCGAATTCTTTTTTTCAACTATTTTAATACTTTTTCAAAATTTACTTCGTATTTAAGCATGATTCATTAAATTGACTTCTTTAATTTCCTTTGTCCTTAGAAAACGTTCCTATTTCTTAGAAGCAATGAATAACATTTAAAACGAATTCAAATAGTCTTTCATTATTTTTTAATCATTTTCGCTCAACATTATTTTTTGATACGTAGAACATACATCTTCATCTTTATTTTTCAATTTAAACTGTCAATTTCGAGGTCAAATCGAATCTTATTGTGAACATTTTCAGTTAATTGATTCAATGAATATTCAATTTTTCTTTCAATTTGAATTTGGAATTTCTAATTGAATTTTTTTCTTTTTAATTTTCCTCCAGTTTAGAAATTCAAACTTTATCTTTAGTTTTCTCGGCGAAAGTATTCTTCTCTTTTTTAAATTTTTCTTTTTATTTTCAATAAGCGGACACGATGTCCGCTCTTCTAGGCGGTTGCGAATAACGGGGAGCGTTGCTGCCGTTCGGGATAGCCGAGTCTCCAAGGGAGACGTTGGCGTTGGCACGAGATTGCTTCGAGACAAAGTCGAGAAAAGCAATCGAAGTGACACCCGAATGGGTCTGAAGCTCCGCTTCACTCAAGACAAAGGAGCGAAGACGTTTCCAGTAACGCGGAGTTATCTGCTGTTGGTGATGTCTAAGTTGATTTTTTATCTTTTACAAAAATAGCCAATTTGATCACAAATGTCTGAATTTTCATATTTTTCTGAGCATTTTTTTTTGGATGGATCGTAATCTATGCAATTCTTAGAAGTAAATATACATTTTTTAATATCAACATTGTAAGTCGTAGATTCAAGATATTTAACTTGATCGTTTGTGATAAATCCTTTTATGCTTTCTTTCCAAATAAGATTAAGATTGCTTATTTTTTTTTCTTTTGTTTTTATTTTTTCAGTAATATTTGATGTTTCATCCGCATATGATATGTTTTGTAATTCCTGTTCTACTACATTAATTAAAATTGAATCATTTTCTATTTGATAATTTCCAAGAAATATTCTTTTTTTTCCAAAATCAAAATCGATAAATTCGTCAGTGAAATATGCTGTATTGTTATACAATTCTATCGTTTTATAAATTTCAAGACCATATAAATTGCATCGGTTGTAAGAATAAGATGATTTCAATATCATTTTTTTTCTTGCTAAATCCGTTTCATTTTTTTGTAAAAAGGAGTCGAGAACGAATCCGTTTGCCTCTTTTACGAAATGCCACGAATTTAATTTATTTTCATAAGTTTCCATTATATTTGTATTAGAAGTATTAATTTTAGAACCGAATGGAATCTGATTGATAATTTTTGAACTTAGTGAAGGTTTTGTTCTTATATTTAAAATATCGGCGTTAGTAAAATGGACTTCAAAGTTATCATAGATCTTATTTACCGATTTATCCAGAAATATGCATGTTATTATTAGTAAAAAGATTAAGGTTGAGATTTTTTTCATGTTGATTTTATTTTTTCTTCACCAATTGCAGATAACGAGGAGCGTTGCTGCCGTTCGGGATAGCCGAGTCTCCAAAGGAGACGTTGGCGTTGGCACGAGATTGCGGTGAGCAAAGCGAAAAAAGCAATCGTAGTGACACCCGAATGGGTCTGAAGCTCCTCTTCATTCAAGACAAAGGAGCGAAGACGTTTCCAGTAACGCGGAGTTATGCGTCGTATTTTTAGTAACCTCAAATTTTATTTATATTTTACCTTAAGTTCCATATTTCCGCCATTACCTAAATTTAAGGTGATAGGCATATCAGGAAGTTCACTTTTTATTTTGATTCCAGCATCATGGGATACTTTGATTTCCATCTCCTGGACGCCGTTTTCTTTTCCTGCTTTTATTAATTTAATAGCAAGTTCAGCTTGTTTTGCTGTTTCATCAGATGGTGAAAAAACTTTCTTCAATAAAAGGTAAGATAATCCTAATAAAGGATTTAATACTACGGAGGCAAGGGATCCCAAAAATTTGATTGCTTCTTTTTTTCCTTTATCTGTTGTAAGATCATAAGTATTCATAAATTTACCAATCTAGACTTTTTTTTGTTTTGAAAAGAATCTTTTTGCTTATTCCGAGGAAGTAATTAACCATACGTCTAATTAGTGAAATTCTTACTCTTCTTCCTCATCATTATATTCTGCAAAAAAATTGGTAGCTTCTTGAAATAATCGTTTTGTATCAATTCTGGATAGTTCAAGTTTATTTGCGAATTCCATTAGAAATTGATCCTCCTCTTCTCTTAGCTTGTTATCACAAAATACTACTAAACTTGCCTGGAAATTGAAATTTTCCTCATCTTCAAGTTCATCGGCCAATCGACAAATATCTTTTAGAATCATAAGTTAATGAATAGTATCTAGCATCAACTTTTTCATTTACTACTTTTTGAGACCGATAGTATCTAAAATCTCTGGTTTTATGTAGAAATCTTCTTCGCCGGCTTGAATGAACCATTCATCGGCCAATAGACCTAAGAACTCTTCCTTCTCTTCAGATATTTCGTTAACAGCTTAAGCTGTATGACCCCAAACGGATGCCAATGCAATGAAATATCGTAAAAATCCCTCTGCATTGAATTATTCATCTTTTTCTAACCATTCAAAAAATTAATCTAATCCTTGTTTTGCTAATTCAATTATAACATCTGCGGTTTCTTTAGTATTTTTTTCTACCATCTGCTCGGTCTTTCTCCTTGATTTTAATATTTTAACTTATAGGTGGGACAAATTTTAAATGCATTTAAAAATATGACGCATAACGGTATGACTATCCGACGTAGATCCTAGGTGAGCCTCCAAAGGAGGCGTTACCGTTGGCACGTATTCTTGCCTTTGCAAGAATCGTGACTAGGATCTATGTGTCGAAGACCAAGCACTGGGTTCCTCAAGAACTCAGTGCGCAGCGGATGGTCGTTGTTATCTGCTGCTGCCGTCATTGAGGCAGGGATGCCGACAACTTACGAAATATACTTTCATATTCTGATTCTATTTGTAAACCAAAATAAATCTTCGATTACTTATCTCACTTAAATGAAATTCTAAATTTTATTCTTTGATCTTTTTACTTAGAACGTCTGATTATAAAAGAATTTTTTCTTAGATGATTTTTATGTTTTTCACAAAAATCATGAGCGAAACGGAAAAACATACACTAATGAGAAAACTTTATTAGTGAATTCTAAATTTTTCACTTTAAAATCCTGGAATCTAGAAACAAATTTAAATATAAATTTTTTTAATCCACCAATAGGAAATAGTTCGTGTAAATCTGGAAATTGCTTTGATAAAACTTTCAAAACTATTATTAACTATGATAAACAGAGAAAATGTTCTTAAAAAGTCTTTCTTTTTCTTTGAATCAATATCAAAAAAATTTGTAGAACTCAAGATGAATGTCGTTCTACTTCAATGAAAAATTGGCATTCAGATCTTACGTTTTCAAGTTCAAACAAAATCTTTGAAAAAACTTACTCAATTTTTTTTCAATCAAAAATAGTCGCTCTCATCAAATGGTGATTTGAATTTACTTTCTTTATCTTATTACTTTATTCATGTTATGTGAAATTAATTAGACTTTTCTTGGAACAAAACAATAATGTCTTACAATCTTTTGAATTAGTCCTTTTTTAATCGATGAGCGGACACGATGTCCGCTCTTCCAGGCAGTTGCAGATAACGACTCCCTCTTCACGCAGTTGTCGAGAGGTGAGTCCCCGGAGCTTGGTTGGGAAGGGACCCAGCCAAAAAAGCGATGGGGACGTTACCGTTGGCACGAGGTTGCTTCGAGACGAAGTTGAGAAAAGCAACCGTAGTGACACGACAATTGCCCCAAGCCCTCTTCATGACTACAAAGGGCGCAGGGGTGAAATGTGAAGAGGGTAGTTAGCGGTCGTTGATATCAATATACCATATATTTTCAAAATTCTTTTTGGCGTATAATTTCCTGAAATATTTGTCTATCATCTTTGATAAAAATTGATTCCGTTTATTATTGAATTTAATTTACACGCTATAGTGATCATTTCTTTCTTGAAAAATATGCTTTAATTGTTAAAAATATTCCTACAATCACTAAAATAATTTGAAGAGTCATAATAAAACTATTGTTATCAAATTCTTCTTTTTGAAGCTGTGGAAAGAACATTCGAAAGGTACCAAGTATAATAATAACGTAACCGATTATTGTTATTAGTGTTTGCCAACCATAAATCCAAATATTATGACTTCTTATTATAGCCAATCCAGCTACAAAAAACAATACACCATTCAAATAGATAAGAGGAACTATTTGTGTGTCATACAGCGTTGGGTTCCAGAGTTTCATCTCAGACAAAATCATAACTAATAATGTCGGTCCAACAATTCCTGCTATAAATTTTGACTTTTCGGCATTTCTCTCTGTCTTAGGATATATTTTTTTAATTGAAATAATGATTAGACTCCATTCAACTATGATGATATTTAAAATATTTTATTTTTAGTCAATGAGGAATTATTGAAAGTTTTAACAGTATCAAATATCTTAATATCAAACTGATTAATTCGCTCTTCACAATTTTAATTTTAATTTAAATTTCTATAAATTTTAACCAGATTTTTCTCATTTGAATAATACAAAAATAAAATTCAGTAATAGAAAATATTCTTTTAGGATTATGAATGAAATGATATAAATATTATTAATAACTTAAAAAAGTTCTTTCAGAAAATTCCGGAAGTAACTCTAAATTCTGACCATATAAATGCAAATGAAAACTAGGAATACTTCCAATTACCTCTGTTGAATGAATCTCAAAATTTTTCATAACTATCACGTCCCCTCTATTAACTAAGATTGAAGAAATTTTTTGGACTTTTTTTTCATTTCCATCTATTAATTTATAGAAATGGTTTAATTCTATACCGCTTATACCTGCAATGATAGCCCATGTTTGATGACTGTGAGGAGGGCTTTTTACACCAGGAGCATCCGACACTAAGTAAAGTGCAATTCCGGATTTTCTATGAGAGATGATAGGATAAAGTAATTCTTCACTGTGTTTAGCCATCTTATAATTGTCTAACCAATATTTACTTTTTAGGGCTAAAATTCGAAGGTCAGAAGCAATTAATCCTAGATTTTCTTCAGTTAAACCTTTATTTGCAATAATATTTGAAGATTTATCAATGAATCTATTTATTTCTTCCATTTTTCTAAATATTTCTGTATTTTTGAAAGTTTATCAATGACCGCTAACGGTCAGACTATCCGACGTAAATCCTAGCTGAGTCCAGCACCATTTAGTGAGCTATGCGAATGTTTAAAATGGTGCTGGACGTTAGCGTTGGCACGAATTCTTGCCTTGCAAGAATCGTGACTAGGATTTATGTGTCGCAGACCGAGCCTGTATTTCAGGCGCAGCGGATAGTTGGTGTTATCTGTAGCCGCCATTTTCTCGGCAAGGATGCCGACTTTCTTCGACAGTATTTTTATCGCCTTTCTGTGTTTTAAATTCAAATAAGAGCAAATTCAATCTGAAATGAAAAATTATGCCTTAAACTTCATATCCGTGACTGAATCTTTGATTTTTTCAATCTTGAAAACGCTGATTGGCGTTTGGAGATTAAGTATAACATATAGCTTATACATGATACGAAAATCAGAATAGTAAAACTTTGTTGGAAAATTAAACGTGAATTCTTTTCTATTTATTTATTTTTCAACAATCGTAAGGGAAAAAGCAATAACAAACTTATTTTGTTCACAGCTTTTATTTTCTTTATAAACTGAGAACCTAAATCAATCTGTTCAATTTCAAATTAGAGAAGACAATAATACTTTAATAATGAAAATCAAAACTGAAATCTGAATGAAGCTTCTTTGATCTTTTGTAAACTGAGAATAAACTAAAACAGCAATTTCATCTGAACAAAACCTTTAATTCACATTCTTATTAGTTTTTACAATAATAAGCGGTTAAAACTCTCTTTCTTTGAATTAATTCTTTTAAATTTAAAAAAAGCGGACAGGACGTCCGCTCTTAAAGGCGGTTACAGATAACGAGGAGTCTACCTGCCGTTCGGGATAGGTGAGCCTCTGGTTTCCCGAAGGGCTCCGTGCCTGAGGATTAGAAACCTGAGGCGTTACCGTTGGCACGAGATTGCGACGAACAAAGTGAGTCAAAGCAATCGCAGTGACTCCCGAATGGACCCGAAGCTCCGCTACCTAAGGACGAGGAGCGAGGGTTTTTACAGGTAGACGGAGTTAAGCGCAGTAGCTTTTCCAGGTTTTTACGTTAGCTTCGAAATGAAAGATTCGTTTTTATTTGAGAAACTGTCAATGATATTAAAAAAGTAATGCTATAAGAATGTTGGATTAAGGATAAGTTACCTTGGGATTTGACTAGAACTCTCATTCATAAGCTTTTGTAAAAATGGTCCTAAAGTGTTTAAGTGATTGTCAAATGAAAAAATCATATTTCGAATTTCTGGAATATCAATATTCATGACCTGCCCCCATTTTCAGTACCAATAAATAAGTTAGTTTTCAATAAAATCTTATCCAAACTTCAACTTATATTCCAATGGGGTCAAGTAGTTTAATGAAGAATGAAGTCTTTCCTCATTATAATCCTTTTGATATATTTCTAAGGCTTTAGATAATTCATTTTGGTTTTTAAATAAGTTAAGATTCAAACACTCATCTCTCAGCTTACCATTGAAGCTTTCTATAAATGCATTCTGAGTAAGCTTTCCTTTATCAATAAAATGGATATCTATACCTTTATTTTCAGCCCATTCTCTAAATGCCGTAGAGGTAAATTCCGTTCCATTATCTAAGACAAAAGATCTTGGAAGATTTTCTAGAGAATCTAAAAATTGAATTAACTTAAGTGAGGAAAAAGAATATTCTACATGAAGAATTGAATATTCCCTGCTGAAGTGATCAATCCCTGTTAGTATTCTTTGTTTTCTCTGATCCAATGTTCTCTCAAAAACGAAATCCATAGACCAAACTTGATTTGATTTTGTTGGGAGTTCTAAAGGCTTAGATGGTATTGTTTTCTTTCGTTTATTTGATTTTGTCCTTATTTTTAGCCCTTCTAATCGATATAAACGGTAAATCTTTTTATGATTTACAATCTTTCCCGATCGACGTATCTTTTTGTATATTCGTCGATAGCCATCTCGCTTTCGTCGAAAAGCCAGTCTTCTAATCTCATCTATTGTATCAGTATCTGGTGGTTTACTTTTATAGTAAAATGTCGACTTGGGATATTCTAAAAGTTTCAGACTGCTATTTTGAGAAAGTCCTTCTTGAATTAACAGGGATACTGCTTTCTCTTTATGCTCCCTGTTCAAAACTTTTTTCCTAAAACATTCTTAATCGCTTGGATTTCTAAAGCTTGTTCAGCTACTAATCTTTTTAGGTTGGAATTTTCATTTTCAAGTGATTTTAAAAGTTTCATATCACTCATCTCCATTCCTCCATATTTGTTCCGCCATCGGTAGAAGGTTTGCTCAGTTATCCCATATTTTCTAGCAACTTCCTTAATGGGAATACCTGATTCTGCTTCCTTAAGAACTTTATAGATCTCTGATTCTTGAAATTTCTTTTTTGCCATTGTTTTCTCCTATTATCATCGGTGAAAACTAACTTATTAATCGGTTCAGTTTTTGGGGGGCAGGTTATTCAAAATAATTTCCATTACATCTTCCATATCGTGATCTCTATGTCCTATCGTAAAATGACGTATTCTCTCAAGTGAAGCTCTCTTCTCTCTTTTATAATCAGTAAAATTTGCATTAATCTGATTTAATTCAGCAATAAGTGACTGGCTGTTAGGAAGAGTCGAGATAGCTGTCCGTAATTTTCTTCCCATTAACTGAGGTATATCTTCGGATGCCTCGAATATTATTAAAGCAGCTTGTCGCGCAAAATAAACACGTTTCCAATGATGATTAGTGAAAAGCATTTCATATCCAGCAACAGCTAGATCATAGGAACATATGTTTACGAAGCCTGCAAAATTCCAAATAGTATTATGATAAACGAGTTTATTATTTAAGGTGAAGCTGTTTGCATCATGTATCAACGATAACGTTTTTTCTAAATTTTTAAACTTTCTATTGAAATTTCTTTTTAATCGAAATTGACTTATTTTCAATATGAGCTTAAAAATCATATTTTCATTTTTATTGTCATTTAACATAAGCTATTGCGCTTAACGGTCTGACTATCCGACGTAAATCCTAGCTGAGCCTCAAAGAGGCGTTAGCGTTGGCACGCATTCTTGCCTTGCTAGAATCGTGACTAGGATTTATGTGTCGTAGACCAAGCCTGTATTTCAGGCGCAGCGGATAGTTGGTGTTATTCGCTGCCGCCGTCTTCGAGGCAGGGATGCCGATAACTTTCAAGATAAAGTCTAATAATCAGATTCTCTTTGAATATCAATTTAAATCTCAGATTACACAGACTGCCTAGGTGATATTTGAATTCTTTGGTCTTTCAACTTGGAACGTCCGTTTGGAAACTTAAATTGTGGAAAATAAGTGAAACTTTTTAAAAATTCAAACCTTCTCGGAAATAAAATACATCCACTATTCAATGAACTTTGTTGGCGATCTTCGGATTTTTCTTTTTAAAAATTTACTTCGTGGTTAAATGTGATACCAAAATCTTCCTTTTCTTAACTTGCATTTTTCAAAACCAGCTTTCCTATTTCATTGAAGCAATGAATAACATGTAAAACGAATTCAAAAAGTCTTTCATTTTCTTTGAATCACTTTCGTATAAAATTACTTTTAGATACGTTTAACATCCAACTTCATCTTTATTTTTAATTTTAAATTACCAATTTCGAGGTCAAATTCAATTTAAGTTAGAACATTCTCAATTAGTATTTTGAATGAAGATAAAATCTCTCTTTCGAATAGGTTTGGGACATTCTTTTTGTATTTTCTCCTTTTAAATTAATTCCTACTTTAGAAATTCGAACAGCACGACCATTTCCCTCGGAAATAGCTATCTATTCTTTTAAAATTTTTCTTTTTATTTTCAATAAGCGGACACGATGTCCGCTCTTCTAGGCGGTTGCGAATAACGAGGAGCGTTACTGCCGTTCGGGATAGCCGAGTCTCCAAAGGAGACGTTGGCGTTGGCACGAGATTGCTGTGAACGAAGAGAGCAGAGCAATCATAGTGACACCCGAATGGGTCTGAAGCTCCGCTTCTTCAAGGACAAAGGAGCGAAGACGTTTCCAGTAACGCGGAGTTATTCGACGTTGGTTAATCTAAACTGGAAAGCGATTTAAATATTTGTGTTTAGATTTCGCTGAAAAGGACGTGGCTGGTTTTCAGATACTAATTTGCTTATTATTTTTATCGAACATTTTTTAATCTAAAGTAGGCTAGGAAACCGTATTTCTAATGATCAATTTTAAAAATGACTTTTGCAATAGCAAAGGTATCATTATTAACAAGCCTACTGAAAATTAATCATTAAGTTTCCTATTTATTATAATAATTTATTCCTTAAATTTCTTATTTTAACTAAAGCTATCTTAAAAGATATGACAGCATAGGTGTTCTCTTTTTATACAAAATATTGTCACTTGGCAATTTCGATATGAGGCAGGTTTCGCAATCAAACTATAAAATAAATCTTTTAAGTTTTATAAACAACTAGAAACAGTACTATCTAAATTTCTAGGTTCACCGATTATTTTACCCTGAAAAGGTTTGTAGCTGTTAATATAATAGGCCTCTGAAATCTTGCAAGTATCGAGCATAAACTCAACCCAATATGCAAAACTGGTGTTATTGTCTGGGCATGGTGAAAGAGATATATTTCTCACACAATTATTATAATCCCTTAACCAAACATAATTACCTTCATTATTATCAAAAGTGGAATCGGAACAAGAAAGTGCTCCAAAAGGGGTGGCATCCGAAGCATATTTAAATCCAATACTTGTGCAAAAGGAATATTTAGCCCACATCAGGTCAAAATATCTTTCAAGTGCTCTATTTGCCGAAATGACATCTGCTGTGTCTACGCCAGCATTCGGGCAAGAGTTAAATATAAATAGAAATAAGAGAATGAACAAGAAACTCAAAATACGATTAATTTTCAATTTTATACATCCATCCTTATATTAAAAACCAATGTCGAATAACGAGGAGCGTTGCTGCCGTTCGGGTTAGCCGAGTCTCCAAAGGAGACGTTGGCGTTGGCACGAGATTGCTTCGAACGAAGTGAAAAAAGCAATCGTAGTGACACCCGGATGGGTCTGAAGCTCCGCTTCCTTAAAGGCAAAGGAGCGAAGACGTTACCAGTAACGCGGAGTTAGGCGAAGGAAGCTTCATATAGATCTACTTTCTAGGGTATATTTCATCTACCACTTTACTACAAAATTCTAAGCAATCCCAAATCAAAATAAGTAGAAAAATATCAATATGGATATTTGATAATATCAAATTTAATTGAATAAATATTCACTTTTTGAAAGCGCTTATAATAAAGTATAAAATATCCGTAAAAGATTCCACTATAAAAAGATATTTAAAATACAATGTAATTATTCAATTTTATATTTATTGATGACTTATGAAATTTGAATCTATAACATCTATATCATATTATTATAATTATTTTGATTCTTTTTTGAAAAGTTCAATTAATTTCGTATTTTTGATTGTCTGAGCAAAATCATAAGGACTAACACCATATTTATTTTTTAAATTAGGGTTTGCACCTTCCTTTAAAAATATTTCTAAAATATTAATATCTCCATCTCTTAAGTTAAATACCGCTCTCCAAAGTGCAGTATTTCCATGAGAATCTTGTATATCGACAGTAGCCTTATTTCTTAATAATTTATTAATGATTTCGGTTTCTAAATTCATAGCTGAAAAATGTAAAGCTGTAAAACCGTCGTCGTCTTGAGCATCGATGTTTATTTCAGAATTTATCAAAGAATCGATTAGTCCGCAATCTTTTGCAAGTATAGCATTATGTAATGGCGTTCGTCCATATTTATCTACACCAGGTCTATCTTTCTTTTTTGGTAGTTTTTTATTCATTTTATTTAGCTTCTTTCGCCTAACGTTCAGACTATCCGACGTAAATCCTAGCTGAGTCTCGTAGAGACATTAGCGTTGGCACGAATTCTTGCAATGCAAGAATCGTGACTAGGATTTATGTGTCGTAGACCAAGCCTGTATTCCAGGCGCAGCGGATAGTCGGAGTTAGTCCTCGTCGCCTTAAATTCGGCAGGGAGGCCGATGGTTGCTCTTAGTTCTTTCTATTAATTATTTTAATAATCTATAATTATTTTGAGCTTCGCAAATTAGAAATATAAAAAAACGATAAATGGAATGCTTTATACTTAATAAAGTAATAATGAACGGAAAAGAAAGAGGGTAGGCGATGTTCTAGAAAATTTATCTTTCAAAATTATCTTAACTTTGTAAATTGTATATAACATTGTTTGAAATGTTATATATTTAAGTTTTGAAATAAAAGAATCGTAGAATCTTTCTTTTTGTCTGGAACATATAATTTGATTTCTTAATCACTGTTTACGAGAAACGCTGATTCACTGAAAGCAACAGTGATTTACACTCACGACATTATTAAAAAGTCATATTAAATCACTTTCAAACAAGGTATTTATTAAGAACTTTAAATTGATTTTTAATAGAAATGATTAAGAAATTGATAAGATAGCATAGAATGAGAAAATGAAATATTCGAGCATAAACATTGTATTATTTAGAACTAAAGAAATCGAAAAAAAATATAGATCTTTTTTATTACTAAAAAACGTAATGCTCTGAAGTTAAGAACTTGAAATTTCCATTTTTTTCGAATCTTTGATTTTTTCTTTAATAAATAAAAAAAGCGGACACGATGTCCGCTCTTAAAGGCGATGAGGACTAACGAGGAGCCTACCTGCCGTTCGGGATAGCTGAGTGTCCGAAGGACACGTTAGCGTTGGCACGAGATTGCATCGAGACAAAGTCGAGAAAAGCAATCGAAGTGACTCCCGAATGGGTCTGAAGCTCCTCTTCGTTAAAAACAAAGGAGCGAGGACGTCTCCAGGTGGGCGGAGTTAGCCGCAGTAATAATTAAAGACTAAATATATCTTCATATAATATTTTAGCGAGATAGTCCGTTCTTTTCTTTACTTCTTTATCATTAATTATATTCATATTATTCAAATAACTATCAATAGGAAATTTTTCATTTTTTATAATTTTCAATTTTTCTTCAAATGCCTTATTTTTTAATTTGTTTTGTAATGCTGTACTAATAAATAAAAGATTTCCTATACTTCCAATATTCTTAACTTTAGATTTTTTTCCTTGTGATGGATTTTCAGGAGCTAAATGTTCAATAGTCAAATTTTCATAATCTATTGTTAGTGGAGAATTTTTAACATGATGTTCTAACAATTTTTTTAATGTATATTGAACTAATTTTTTATCTTTCTGTTGGCTCGAAGTAAAGTTAAGATTTTGAAAATTATATAAAAACAAATTATATTCTGGAAACTTAGTCTTCAATTTCCCTTTAAATTCTTTTAATTGCTTTGAAATTTTATCCTTATCAATTTCGTTTGCTAAATTTCTTGCTGCACCGGCATGAAGAGAGGACATTCCACCAGTAGAACGACTAGAAGTGATAGCCGTATAAATGTAATGAAATTTTTCTATTGTATTAAACCAATCTTTGGCCATTTTCATTGATATAATTTTATTTTTATAATGCCTAAAAATCGCAAGCGATAAAGGAGCATTCTGTAACAATCCAAAAATAGTCATTGCTTTAATTGAATCATACAATGGATATTCTTGTTTAGAGAAATTATTTTTATTAGGAATTAATACTTCTTTATAATACTCACTATTAACAATTAATTCATCCAAAGATGTTTTTGCAGTATTTTTAGTGACTGTTTTTTTATAATTTTTATATAGATTTTTTAAATTTATATATTTACCTTGGGATAGCCAATAATGAAGCATAAATTGATCAATTTGCGTTGAAGAAGAAATATCCTGTATATTCTCTACTAGCTTCTTCCATTTATCTTTTACTAAATCTACATGTTTATTTTGATTTTTTATCAATTTAGTGTATAAATTTTTAATCAAATCAGACGCAGAAAGATCTTTCCCTCTCGTATTTAAGGTTTCGAAAATAATGTAAGCGTCTTCTTCATTATCTAATTCGATATAAACAAAACTAAGAGAAAGTATTTTGTCCCTTAGGTTTTTTAATGACTGAATTTCTTTTTCTTTATTAGTTTTAGCTACTTCTAGTAATTTTTCTTTAAAAAAATCGTATGCTTCTTTAAGTCTTCTTTCTTCATTTTGAAAAGAAGGATTAACATCTGGTTGACCAAATTTTTGAATATGCTCTTGAAAATACGGATAGGAAGTTTCAGTTTGAATAATATATTGATGTTTATTATTAATATCTGCTCTTTCGATGATATTATGTATTCCTGATGCAAGATTCTTTTGTAATAATTCACTGAATCGATTTCTTATGGTACAAAGAAGAATTGTAATAGTTGTTAATCTTTGTTGACCATCAACTAAGTTATAAGATTCACCATCATGTTTATAAACTACCATTGAACCAAGGAAGTAGTCTCCGCTTTCATTTTCTTTAACATCATTCCAAAACTCATCTAAGTTATCTCTATCCCATGAATAAGGTCTTTGAAATCTTGGGATTCTGTAAAATCCTGAGTCAAATAATTTTTTAATGTTTCTGTCTATTGAGGTAATTTTCATATTTTTCCTTTTTTATTATTATTGCGGCTAACGATTCAGACTACCCGACGTAAATTCGAGCCGAGTCTCGAAGAGACGTTAGCGCTGAATTTATGTGTCGTAGACCAAGCTCTGCAGTCGCTTTAGCGACATTCAGAGCGCAGTGGGTAGTCGGAGTTATTTGTAGTTTTGGCACGCTAACTTAAAAATACTGTCTTTGAGAAAACCGCGATCCGACTGAGGCATCTTCTTACATTAGGAATTTGCCGAATTCTCTCAACATACTTTCACTTTCCGAGATAATGCACATAGCATAATTGAATCGAGCAAGTTTAAGCAAAGCTAATCCCTATTACTTTCTAATTTATTAAGCGGTTTTCGAAAAGAATTAAACCCGACTTTCAATTAGAAGCCAAAATTAGAAATAACGAATGAGCTTGCCGACGTTCCTCGTAGCTGAGCCTCCAAAGGAGGCGTTAGCGTTGGCACGTCTTCTTGCTCTGCAAGAAGCGTGACTAAGAGGAATGTGTCGAAGACCGAGCCGGAATTCCGGCGATGCGGCAAGCGAAAGTTATGCGAAGTCTTTTTCACGTTGATGTTTTCAGTCGATTCGATTCATTCATAATATTTGTCATGGGCTTTCCTAGAGAATTGATGATATCATCATAAAGAAAGACTAATTTCATAATGGATGATTTTTCAATTGCTTTATATATATTGTCGTACTCAATAAAATTCTGATCTCTATGACTGCAAAAAGCATTTCTAACATATTGGAGATCCGAAAAATAACTCTTCTTAAAATTATGGACTTTATTCCGTTCCATCTTTAATTCATCTAAGATTTCTTTATTAATTCCCAGCGTAATTAATTCTTTAGATATTTTTCCTCCAAGTAAATTTTCGAGATCATTGAGTGATTCATAGATAATATTAATTATATTTTTTATATATAATCGTTGCTTATCAAAATCTGTTTCATAAGTCAATAATTCGATTGCATGTTTTGATTCAAGAGAAATGTATAACATATATCCTATTGCACTCCAAATTACTTTAATATCTTTCCAATTTTTCTCCTCAGATCTTATTATTACCTTTTTCACAGTTTCTAACATTTTATGCAAATCTGAATATGTTACTGAAAATTTAGATTTTAGTTCTTTCTTATTTTTCTTAACGTAAACTGAAAATGTTCCTTTAGTCCCTTCATCAAGTTCCAGTATATCCCATGAATAATTTTTATTACGAGTCATATATTGAGAAAAAACATCAATAAATTTATTTTTTTTATTAATCTAATTTTTCATAGAAATCAATTAACTCTAAACATGCATCGCAATCTCTATATTCTTCATCCGTATAGTATTTCCCCGAAAGTCTTAAAGTAAATGAGTTTGAAAATATATTTTTTAGAACTTTTAATTTTGCATCTTCAATTTTTAAATCGGCTTTTTCTATTACCGAGGCATTACTATTAACATTAGTAAACTTATCAAAACTATCAATTGAATACTCAATTTTTTCATTAACTCCTGACAATATCATTCTTTCAAAAAAAATCCAATCATTTCCAGTATAAGAAAAAACAATTCTTAAATATTTTTTCTTACCCATTTTAATTATATATAATTCGATAGACTTTTTAGAGAAATAACCTACAAAATCTTCATGAGTATAAATTGAGCGATCTTCTATTTTATCATTTTTTACTATTATTCTAGATTGGGGTGATATAGACTTATAACCTTTTTGTGAAGCTGCGCAACTCATTGTCGTTGCTATTAGAATAAAGATTATCTTTTTCATTGTTTTTCCTCTTTTTAATTTTATAAGATTTCGCATAACGATTCAGACTACCCGACGTAAATTCGAGCTGAGTCTCGAAGAGACGTTAGCGCTGAATTTATGTGTCGAAGACCAAGCTCTGCAGTCGCTTCAGCGACAATCAGAGCGCAGTGGGTAGTCGGAGTTATTTGTAGTTTTGGCACGCTAACTTAAAATTAATGTCTTTGAGAAAACCGCGATCCGACTGCAGCATCTTTCTACATTAAGAATTTGCCGAATTCTCTCAATAAACTTTCACTTTCGGAGATAATGCACTTAGCATAATTGAATCGAGCAAGTTTAAGCCAAGCTAATCCCTAAGACTTTCTGATTTATTAAGCGGTTTTCGAAAAGAATCATACCTGACTTTCAATTAGAAGCCAAAATTACAAATAACGAGGAGCGTTACTGCCGTTCGGGATAGCCGAGTCTCCAAAGGAGACGTTGGCGTTGGCACGAGATTGCTTGAGCAAAGCGAAAAAGCAATCGCAGTGACACCCGAATGGGTCTGAAGCTCCGCTTCTTCAAAGGCAAAGGAGCGAAGACGTTTCCAGTAACGCGGAGTTATTCGCCGGTTTTTTTATTAATCTTAAACTGCAATTGGAAACTTTTCTATATTATTCATCTTTTCTTGCATTGCAATCCAAAGATCATACTTGCCCTGCATGTTAATCCAACTTTCTGCTGATGTATTGGTGGCATACCCTATTCTTAAAGCCATCTTCGGAGAAACACCTGATTTCTGATTTACTATTTCGGAAAGTGTCTTTCGTGATATTCCTAAACTTTTCGCCGCTTCCGATATAGTCAAATTCAATGGTTTAATTACATCTTCCAATAAGACTGCACCTGGATGAGTCGGCTTTCTACCTTTTAATCGATTCATTAATGATAATCCTCATAATTCAGTAATATAGCGTCATTATCAATAAATTCAAACGTAATTCTCCAATTACCATTCACCCAGACAGACCAACGATTTTTTTTATCACCTTTAAGTGAATGTAACTTGAATCCTGGTAAATTCATATCGGCTGTATTCTTTGACGAATCTAATCTATCCAAAATACGACCAATCTTTCCCACATGATCAGGCTTTATTCCTCTTTTACTTCCTGTGTTGAAAAATTCCTCCAATCCTTTATGTAAAAAAGATTTTATCACCTGAGGTTAATGTAAACTAAAGGGTTACAGTGTCAAAACTTTTTTTACATTACATCGTAAATAATCTTATTTATTTTTTTCTAAACTAAAATGATGGAGATCTAACTGATCTAAAATAATCTTAAACCTGTATCTACACTATTCTTAAATTAATTGATCCAATAGAATAGCTGAATAATGAAATTATTTATTCGTAATTCTAAATTCTAATATTGAGTAAACTGGCGAATAACGAGGAGCGTTGCTGCCGTTCGGGATAGCCGAGTCTCCAAAGGAGACGTTGGCGTTGGCACGAGATTGCTGTGAACGAAGAGAGCAGGGCAATCGTAGTGACACCCGAATGGGTCTGAAGCTCCGCTTCCTTAAAGACAAAGGAGCGAAGATGTTTCCAGTAACGCGGAGTTGTGCGTAGTTTTAATTACATAAATACTGTGGATGATAAAGACCGTCCTCTTCCACTTCATAGTCATAATTTTTAGAAGAATATTCTTCGTAAACTGTCCACTGTTCGGATTTATTTTTAGTCCAAATTTTCCGGGTATCGCTTATACCAGTAACTATGCGATATCTTAAAATATCTGGCTTCAAATCTCCATTAATATCAATAGCAAATTCTAAAGAATTTAAATTGTCAGGAAGATCAAGGTTAATAATATTCTCCTTTTTTAAACAAACAAATTTATCTACTTTGGGATAAATGATAATTCCATAAGGATAGAATAGTCCTTGTAATATTAAATCGTTTATATAATCCCTATCGTTTATTTTATCAAAATTCACCCTAAATCTTCCATATAATCCTTCAGAAGCTTCCAAAAATCCTTTCCTAAAAGTACTATCACCGGAATCATCAAAATATTGAAATTCAACAAAACTCACATTTAATTTAATAGGTTTTTTTATTTTATTTGAAAAAGGATAAAAATAAACTTTAGAGTTTATCTTTGGTGGAAAAGTAAATCTATAGGAACCAAATTCTAAAGTTGCATTTCTTTCTTCTTTTTTATCATATTCAAATTGCACCTCAGGTTTAGAATCTATAAATAAATATTCAATATTCGATTTTGAAGTTGTATCTTCCTTTAAAAACCCAGAAAAAACATATCCAATACTGAAATTATAGACTACTTTAAACCACTTTCCTTCAACATTTTCAGTTATAAAAAATAAATTTGTATCTTCAATTTTATGAACTATGGAATTCCATGGAATCGTTAAAATAGCTTGAGATGAGGCATCGGGAATTTCTCTTAAGACTAAACCGCTCTTAGCTGTAACGATAAAGTTTGAATATACTTCATTGTGTTGACTAGATTTTTCTTCCGATAAAATAACATTTTGCTTGTCAGATTTATTTTCAGAACAATACAAAACAAAGAATATAATTAAAATTGAAATCTTCATAGAAAAATTTAAATTCTCAGAAAACGTTTTTAAAATTACGCACAACGAGGAGCTCAATCGCAGTTGTCGATAGCTGAGTCTTGAATTTCCCGAAGGCCTCCGTGCCTGAGGATTAGAAATTCAAGACGTTAGCGTTGGCACGAAATTGCGACGAACGAAGTGAGGTAAAGCAATTGCAGTGCCACGACAATTGCCCCAAGCCCTCTTCCATAGCTTCAAAGGGCGCAGGGGGTTTCCGATTGAGCGGAGTTAGCTGCCGTTATTGTTTATTTCAGCATCTATATCGACAATTTCCCTTTTCTGGATCAGAAATGAATCTGGTAATCTCTCGCAGCGATATAGTTTCACATCTCTAGCCCCACTTTCCTTTAATGCTACCGTCATGCTCTTCATATCCTCAATAGGTGTTTTTAGACCGAAAATAAGCTCCTTTAAGCAATCTATTGAATGTATAATATCTTCATTTTTCATCCATGAATTCAAACAGAACGCCCGAACCTCCTGCTCATAAGCCCAATCAATATATTTAGTTTTCAAAAATCGCTCAACATATTGATCTTCAATAAGTCCATTCGCTGTTGGAGGTGGGTCACTGCTATATAGCACATCAAATAAAACAAAACGACCAATATCACCCAATCCAAGGTATTCTAGCTGACCTTTTTCAATGTCAATATATTCAAGATTTTCATCTACTTTAGGCTCAAAACCTCGTGCAAAGCCAGTATGATTGTGAGCATAGTGAGACCACATCAGGATGCTGTCAAATCGCCGAGAAAAGCAAGAAACATATGCATTATAGCGTATATTTTCCTTTCGCGGGAAATATAATCGATTCTGATCTGTATTATTCGCAACCGCAATGGCTTTCAGCATCCAAATTTTCTGTTCTATACTCTTGGAACTTTCCCCGTTCTTTTTCAAATAATTTCGCCACTGCTCTTCGGTACCCTCATGCCGCACTCTGATTTCAGAATCAAATGGATCATTAAAGGTATTAACATTTGAAAAATGTATCCATCTGTTTTTAAGATTCGATAAATGGTACTTTCCGAGTGAGGCGTATTGATAAATCATAATATAGTGCTTCGATAATGGCAGCTAACGAATGAGCTTGCCGACGTTCCTCGTAGCTGAGCCTCCACAGGAGGCGTTAGCGTCGGCACGGCTTCTTGCTTTTGCAAGAAGCGTGACGGAGAGGAATGTGTCGAAGACCGAGCCGGTAATCCGGCGATGCGGCAAGCGAAAGTTATTCGAAGGCACTTCTTATATATTTGAATGTATATATAATTTAACGAAATTGTCAAATTAGCAATACTAATTTTTTATTTTTTTTAAACGCGCAGGCATGGGCAATTGAAACAGTCGCGCAAAATTAGTAAGTTTGCTAAATTCACATTATGAACA
Organism: Leptospira sp. GIMC2001; assembly: GCF_028462125.1. Lineage (NCBI taxonomy): Bacteria > Pseudomonadati > Spirochaetota > Leptospiria > Leptospirales > Leptospiraceae > Leptospira > Leptospira sp. GIMC2001. The sequence goes on from NZ_CP115468.1 coordinate 1,520,362, forward strand.
GGCTCACAATGACTTAATCTCAAAAAAAATGAAATGGGACTCTCTAATGAGTAATATCTTTCTCGATCATTGTCCATTCCGAAACTAGAGAAAGCTTAAATCTGATCAATTAGAAAATTATGTTGGACTTTATTAATTATTGAAACTGTCTATAAATTATTTTAAACATACTAAAATGAGTTTAAAGTTCAATCTGTTATGAATTGAGTCTGAAAATAAAAATTATTCGAAAATAAAAAAAACGACTATCCTTAGATTAGTTTTCGAAAATATAAAGCAGAATTTTCATAGTTAAGTGCTTCATAGAAGAAAGCAGCTCTTCGTGTAGCTAGTCCGATTATAGATATATTATTTGATTTTGCCCAATTCTCAAAATCCCTCATCAACATTTCGCCAACTTTTTTTCTTCTGAACTTCTCCATAACCATAATTTCTTCTAAAATAGCAACTTTTCCATTTGCATAAAACGTTGAATGAAAAAAACCAAGACAATAACCTATTATCTTTTTATCTAACATGGCTACCAAAATAATAGATTTTTCATCAATTATATTTTCGCTGTATGTAACTTTAAAGCATTCGAAATCAACTTTAAACGTCGTAGAAAATAGTTCCACTAAGTCATACACTCCTTGAATATCATCTGTCACAGCCTTTCGAATAATAATTTGTGAATCAATCATTGCGTTAAATTAGATCATGGACTTTAAGTGCTTTCGAATAACGAATGAGCTTGCCGACGTTCCTCGTAGCTGAGTCCAGCACCATTTAGTGAGCTTAGCGAACGTTTAAAATGGTGCTGGACGTTAGCGTCGGCACGTCTTCTTGCTCTGCAAGAAGCGTGACGAAGAGGAATGTGTCGAAGACCGAGCCGGTATTCCGGCGATGCGGCAAGCGAAAGTTATACGAAGGTGCAAATAATTTCAAAATTAACATTTTTTCTTTAGAATGTGGTTGACATTTTACCACATGTGGTTATAATGATACCACATATACAGGAAGTTAAATAGGAGAAAAAATGAATGTTTGGGGAAAAGGTAAAAGAGCATAGACTGATGATTGATCTTGGTCTTCGAGAATTTTGCCGGGAAATCCAGGAAGATCCGAGCAATTGGAGCAAGGTTGAAAGAGGAGTTTTAAATCCTCCTCAAGAAATGGAGAAGTTGTATAAAATCGGCAAAGCATTAAAGCTAAGAAAGGAGTCTCAAAATATGTCTGAATTAATCGATTTAGCACGCATCGATGCTGGACGGATACCAGATGACATTGTTGAGAATCCAGAGATATTAGGTTTGTTGCCTGCTTTTTTAAGAACTGTAAGAAATCAAAAACCTACAAGTGAGGAAATTGATAATCTAATCGGATTATTAAAAAAAGGAGTGTAAGTTTGGAAAAGAAAGTTAAATATCTAAACAAAGATGAACTACATTGCAAAGTTGAAGATTTTCGAGGCCAGTATTGGCCTCAAAGTTTTCCTGTCGATATCGAAATAATAATTGAAAGACACTTAAAATTGGAAATTATACCTCTTCCTAATCTTTTAAGGGATGGGGGAACAGAAACTTACCTTACTTCAGATTTTAAGAAAATTATAGTTGATTCTGAGTTATATAATAACGATAGGCTATTACCAAGATTGAGATTTGGTCTTGCCCATGAAGTAGGGCACTACGTTCTTCATAGAAGTTTTTATGGTTCGTATGATGTGAATTCTTGCGAAGATTATAGAAATTTTATTTCTAATTTGTCAGAAAGTGATTATAGTAGATTAGAATGGCAAGCAAATGAATTTGCCGGAGGATTACTCGTAAGTAAAAAAGATTTAGTTGATGAACTTGAAAAGCTTAGAGATAATTTTAATGTTCGAAAAGTTTCAGATCCTGCCATGTTATTAGCTAATAAATTCAAAGTTTCGAAACAGGTTGTAGAAGTTCGTTTGAGAAGTATAGCCTAATTTTTTTTGCACTTTCGTATAACGATTCAGACTACCCGACGTAAATTCGAGCCGAGTCTCGAAGAGACGTTAGCGCTGAATTTATGTGTCGTAGACCAAGCTCTGCAGTCGCTTTAGCGACATTCAGAGCGCAGTGGGTAGTCGGAGTTATTTGTAGTTTTGGCACGCTAACTTAAAAATACTGTCTTTGAGAAAACCGCGATCCGACTGAGGCATCTTCTTACATTAGGAATTTGCCGAATTCTCTCAACAAACTTTCACTTTCAGAGATAATTCACTTAGCATAATTGAATCGAGCAAGTTTAAGCCAAGCTAATCCCTAATACTTTCTGATTTATTAAGCGGTTTTCGAAAAGAATTAAACCCGACTTTCAATTAAAAGCCAAAATTACAAATAACGAGGAGCGTTGCTGCCGTTCGGGATAGCCGAGTCTCCAAAGGAGACATTGGCGTTGGCACGAGATTGCTGTGAACGAAGAGAGCAGGGCAATCGTAGTGACACCCGAATGGGTCTGAAGCTCCTCTTCATTCAAGGCAAAGGAGCGAAGACGTTTCCAGTAACGCGGAGTTAGACGGCGTATGTTATTTTTTCTTATTAAAGAATTTTACTCCTTCTAATCCTCTGAAATCATTATCTTGCGTCCATAGAATTGCGTTGTTTAAATATGCTGTAGAATAAATTAAACTGTCAGCCATAGGTATATTTTTATTAATACTTACTTTCGCTGCATATATTGCGATTCGTGAATCTAAATCAATTACTCGTCCCTGCTGCATGTGAGCGACGATTTTCAATGCTTTGTCTTCACCATGCTCTTTACACACTTTTTTAAAAATTTCAAATATTGAGATACTTGGAACTAATAATTCATTGGTTTTTTCTATGGCTTCGGCAAAGAGATCCGATCTCGATGATCCACTAAAATATTCTAACCAGCCTGAAGAATCGACAACATTCAAATTCTATCGCCTTCTCGTTCAATTTCAGTATTTAAATCTGGTATTAAACCTCTTAATTTCTTAATTGGTTCAATCGGTATTAATTCAATTCTATTTCCAAATGTAACTATTTCAAGTTTCATACCAACTTTGACACCAATTAGATCTCTAATTTCTTTAGGAATTACGACTTGAAATTTCGGTGAAACCTTAACTTGACTCATATCGATACCTCATTTGTAACACTAGAGACTGATCGATAAAAATCAACATCTTAAATGTTAAAATCGATCACATTTCTTATGATTAAACCTAGAAAAGGAAAACCGATGAATACTATAAATTAAGATCAATGATAGTAATGTATTACTTAAGTTTTTTGTTTTAAATACTCAAAACGCCGTAATACATTGCACCTTTAAATAAGAAGTTTTATTGAATCATTAAATTAATTTGAGTAAAAAATTTCTAATTCAGGTTGAGCTAAGACATATGCCGTCTAACGGTCTGACTATCCGACGTAAATCCTAGCTGAGCCTCAAGGAGGCGTTAGCGTTGGCACGAATTCTTGCCTTGCAAGAATCGTGACTAGGATTTATGTGTCGCAGACCAAGCCTGTATTTCAGGCGCAGCGGATAGTTGGTGTTATCTGTAGCCGCCATCTTCTCGGCACGGATGCCGAAGTTCCTAGACAGTATTTTTGTCTTGATTAATTGCTTTCAATTCAAATAAGAGCAAATTGAATCTGAAGAGAAAAATTATCTCTCGAACTTCACATCCGCCTCTGAATCTTTCATTTTTTCAATCTTGAAATCGTTGATTGGCGTTTGGAGATTGCGTATAACATATAGCTTATACGTAATGCGAAAATCAGAATAGCAAAACTTTGTTGGAAAATTAAAAGTTAATTCTTTGATTTTTTTAAATTTTTCAACAAACGAAAGCGAAAAAGTATTAACAAACTTAATTGGTTAATAGCTTTTATTTTCTTTATCCGCTGAGAACCTAAATCAATCTGGGAATTTCAATTTAGAGAAGGTAATAATAATTTAATAATGAAAAGCAAAACTAAAATCTGAATGAAGCTTCTTTGATCTTTTGTAAACATGAAATAAGCTAAAACAGCAATATCATCTGAACAAATCCTTTAATTCACATTCTAATTAGTTTTTACAATAATAGGCGGTTAAAACTTTCTTCCTCTGAATTAATTCTTTTAAATATAAAAAAGCGGACACGATGTCCGCTCTTCTAGGCGGTTGCAGATAACGATTCAGACTACCCGACGTAAATTCGAGCCGAGTCTCGCAGAGACGTTAGCGAAGAATTTATGTGTCGTAGACCAAGCTCTGCAGTCGCTTTAGCGACATTCAGAGCGCAGTGGGTAGTCGGAGTTATTTGTAGTTTTGGCACGCTAACTTAAAAATACTGTCTTTGAGAAAACCGCGATCCGACTGAGGCATCTTCTTACATTAGGAATTTGCCGAATTCTCTCAACAAACTTTCACTTTCAGAGATAATTCACTTAGCATAATTGAATCGAGCAAGTTTAAGCCAAGCTAATCCCTAATACTTTCTGATTTATTAAGCGGTTTTCGAAAAGAGTTAAACCCGACTTTCAATTAAAAGCCAAAATTACAAATAACGGTAAGACTATCCGACGTAGATCCTAGGTGAGCCTCCATAGGAGGCGTTACCGTTGGCACGTATTCTTGCTTTTGCAAGAATCGTGACTAGGATCTATGTGTCGAAGACCAAGCACTGGGTTCTTCTAGAACTCAGTGCGCAGCGGATGGTCATTGTTATCTGCTGCTGCCGTCATTGAGGCATGGATGCCGATAACTTTCAAAATAAACTTTAATAATCTGATTCTTTTTGTAAATAAACTTAAATCTAAGTTCATTTAGATCGCTTAAGTGTAATTCCTTTTTTTTTCTTTGATCTTTTAACTTAGAACGTCCGCTTATAAAGGCAATTTTTCTGAGATAATTTTTATGTTTTTCACATAAAACTTTAGTGAAACTGTAGAACATACACTCATGAGACAGCTTTATAAGCGTACTTTATTTTTTTCAAATTAAAATTTTGAAACCTAAAAATAGATTTAATTCTAAAATTTTATCGGTATTCGCTACCAAAAAGATGTTCTAGTAAATCAGGAATTTGCTTTTATAAAACTTTCAAAACTATTATTAACAATGATAAACACCAAAAATGAGTTTAAAAAGTCTTTCTTTTTCTTTGAATCAATTTCAAATAAAACTTGTAGAACTCGAGATGAACATCGTTTTACTTCAATGAAGAATTGGTATTCAGATCTTACGTTTTCAATTCCAAATATAATCTTTGACAAAACTTATTCAATAGTTTTTTTAAATCAAAAATTATCGATCTCATCAAATGTGGATTTGAATTTACTTTCTTTGTCTTATTATTTTATTCGTGTTATGTGAAATTAATTAGACCTTTCTTGAAACAAAACAATATTCTCTTAAAGGCTTTTTAAATTCGTCCTTTTTTATTCAATAAGCGGACACGATGTCCGCTCTTCCAGGCAGTTGCAGATAACGAATGAGCTTGCCGACGTTCCTCGTAGCTGAGCCTCCAAAGGAGGCGTTAGCGTCGGAACGACTTCTTGCCTTTGCAAGAAGCGTGACGAAGAGGAATGTGTCGAAGACCGAGCCGGTATTCCGGCGATGCGGCAAGCGAAAGTTAAGCGTTGTTCCGAAATATTTTGAGAGCTTTTTCAAATTCAAGATAACCTTCTATTCCGGCTCCTGGTTCATTTAAACACCATTCTTTTACTTTATCAAAGTATATCCTTTGATTGCTTGCGACTAACACTGCTTGATCTAGACAATCCCGAGATTTAAAATAGAAAAAAGATGCTAAACGATCTTTAACACAATCGGTTGGAGAGAGTATCCTTAATATTTTTCCATCAACTTCTATTTCATCTGGTTTTATTCTATAATCATCACCAATCGAAACTGGCGAAGAAACAAATTCAACAAATAGATGAGCGCACATTGGATGGCGATAATGCCTTCCAAATTTTTTAAAATTTAATGCTTCCATCGTTTCTCTTATTTCTTTGCCGCGAGATATCAATGGTTCAACCATATCTAAATCACCAGATCTGTATGCGCCTTTAGAATAAATAGAAACTACGGAACCTCCAACTAATACGGAACTTATTCCTTTATTAGCAAGATGCCAACCAACAAATTTCCAAAGATCTTCTTCCGTTACTTTTTCCCAGTTAGGTTCTTCCATAAACTGGCTTTCCTTTGTCCCTTGGGCGTCGCCTTGAAGAGAACAGAATTTCTTTATCATTTATTGAAAGTGAATTATAATAAACCTCTAAAATTAACTTGAGACCTTTAACGAAAGGCGATTTGGGATTAAACGAATAGACTCGAGACTTTCCTATATTCTTTGAAACTAGTACCCCAGCTTTTTCAAATCTTTCTAATTGATTTTTAATAGGTGTAAGTGCTACACCATAATCTTTAGCAATGGCGGAGGCATGTAATTCATTGTAATGGAAAAGATGAATGAGAACTTTCGAAGCTGTCTTATTTCCAAATATTCCATCCAAAACCATCACAATACTACTGTGTTTTTTACTCAAATTTAATCAACTATATTTTAGTTCATATAAACTAAAATATAGTCACATTCGGAATTACGCTTAACGAATGAGCTTGCCGACGTTCCTCGTAGCTGAGCCTCCAAAGGAGGCGTTAGCGTCGGCACGTCTTCTTGCTTTTGCAAGAAGCGTGACGAAGAGGAATGTGTCGAAGACCGAGCCGGTATTCCGGCGGAGCGGCAAGCGAAAGTTATTCGTAGTTGTCCCAATTATATAATTACATTAGTCTCAAATATACCATTCAAATCTTTTCTTAAAATTTTAATGAATAGTATTTTGAATTCTGACACTGAAATTGAAATATTTTCCTTCAAAACAATCTGAATTGCTAATAATTATATTTTATATTATCATAAACTATTTAACAAAAATAATATGATGATTATCAATTAAGGCTTTATGGTTTGTGGCGCGCTCTCAAACATATTTTTTTTTCTAAATATTAATCTCTTTAAATCCATTCATTCTGTTGTATGTATAATATACCCTAATGTTTTTCATAGTATTATCATCTAATCCATACGCAGCAGTCAAAGGGGCTTTAGGGAATTTCGCTTTTTCCTTTGTATTAAAAATTGCAATAAAATACCAATTATATCGATCCATTTTGTCCATTCTATCTGAATTTTTTTTAACAAAACGTTTCAATTGTTCGAGATCAAACTCTCCTTCATAAGCATAAAGTTCCAGATTACTAAGGATCTTTCCATTTTTCTCTTCCTTAGCGTTCACGAAATTATATGGAAAAATTTCTGGAGGTGCCGATGGACTGCATCCAAAGACTAAAACTAATATTAAGATCGTATTTCGAATCATACATTCTCCTCTTAAACTTAAACCTATTTTTGAATAATATTTTGTCAACTATTAAATAACAAGAATTTGTTGAAATTAACTTTAATGTAGTTTAACTAAAAAAACCAAATAATATCAGTATATCTCTATTATTTAATTCGCAGAAAAAAAATATAAATAAACCAATTATAAAGATTAAATTCCTTACCTTAACTACTTTCTATTTATTTTTTTATTCATTTGTTTCTTTCTTGTTAAAAAGCAAGTGATAAATCTTAGCAATTTTCTTTTTCAATTATTAATCAATCAATTTCACTTTTATACTAAATTTGCAAGGCGAATATGAGCCGATCAAAAAGAGTATAATGGACAATTACGAATAACGAATGAGCTTGCCGACGTTCCTCGTAGCTGAGCCTCCAGAGGAGGCGTTAGCGTCGGCACGTCTTCTTGCTCTGCAAGAAGCGTGACGGAGAGGAATGTGTCGAAGACCGAGCCGGTATTCCGGCGATGCGGCAAGCGAAAGTTAGTCGTCGATTCACTTAATCTGGATATTCCTTAATAAATTTTTCTGTAATTTGAACGTTAGAATGTATGCCTAATTTTTTGATATACATACTTGCCTCTTCAATAAAATCTTCTGACATTTCATTTAATTCAAAATAAATCAAATCTACACTTTCAAGTATTTCCATAAAAGGATTTACACCTATACCAATTATTATTTTTTTATCTTTACATAAATATCTTGTTGCAACGCATTTTTTATATAATATATTTCTTCTTAAATCATTTAATCTTTTATAATCTGATCGGATATCCATTATGAAAAAAATGTACACAATTCCTGAAGGTGATATAATTGTTCTCGTACTTACTTTTTCGAGATCTAAATGATTCTCCAATATATCTAGAAATGAAATACTAAGAATTCTCCTATTGAATCTACTTTCTAAAGCTAATAACCTTAAGGGCTCTTCTAGCGAACTAGAATTTAATACTAAAGTTTTATTAAATTGATGAAATGAAAAATGATTTATCAAATTATCCCAAAAATAACTTTTTCTTTCTTCATTTAATTTTTTATAGTATGAAGGATGTTTTAAATAATTTTCCCAAATTCCTTTTTCAAAAAATGTATTTATGTTTACATCTGGGAATTCCTTATTGTTTTTGCAATAGTATGCAATCATATCAATTTCTCTTTCAGTAATAATTTCTTTTCCATTAGTGAAAGATTCTTTTTTATCTAAATAATTAACAAAATCCATTATTGTATTCAATTCCTTGAAAATTAATAATGTGGATATTTCATCAAATATATGAATATATTTTCCGTTAAAAAGTTCATGTCTGTAAGTAAAATTACCTTCACTTCCGAAAGCAATCGCTATTCTATAAAATTTTACTTCCTCGATATTATTTAAATTTAAAATCTGATTGTTAGTTCCATAAAATTTAATATTTCCTAATAAAGCTCTTTCTGCTCCCAATATCTGTTTTATAGAGTTCGTTATAGCCTTTTTATACCATCTTTTTTCCCGAATATTTTCATCTCTTTCAGAAGATAAATTGATTTCCTTCACGGAAAAAATAATTACATATGGATGGACATAAACTAATAGATCAGTTAATTCTTTATTATTGTCTAATCTTTTTGGATTTGGATGACTCCACATTTTTAAGAAAGCTAATTCACACAATTCTTTTGTTAATTTTTCTGATCTAGTCATGGTAGATATATGAATTGACGACTAACGATTCAGACTACCCGACGTAAATTCGAGCTGAGTCTCAAAGAGACGTTAGCGCTGAATTTATGTGTCGTAGACCAAGCTCTGCAGTCGCTTCAGCGACAATCAGAGCGCAGTGGGTAGTCGGAGTTAGTAGTAGTTTGGGCACGCTTACTTAGTCTTCCTGTCTTTGAGAAAACCGCGATCCGACTAAAGCATCTTTCTACCTTAAGATTTTGCCGACTTCTCTCAATTAATTTTCACTTCCGAATTGCCTATGAATAGCATAATTGAATCGTCAAAATTTAAACTCAGCAAAACCTTATTGCTTTTTGATTTATTAAGCGGTTTTCGAAAAGAATAAAACCTTACTTTCAATCAACAGCCCAAATTACTACTAACGGTCTGACTATCGGACGTAAATCCTAGCTGAGCCTCAAAGAGGCGGTAGCGTTGGCACGAATTCTTGCAATGCAAGAATCGTGACTAGGATTTATGTGTCGCAGACCAAGCCTGTATTTCAGGCGCAGCGGATAGTTGGTGTTATCTGTAGCCGCCATCTTCTCGGCACGGAAGCCGACTTTTTTAGGCAGTATTCATATTGCATTTAATTGCTTTCAATTCAAATAAGAGCAAATTGAGTCTGAAGTGAAAAATTATCTCTCGAACTTCACATCCGCTACTGAATCTTTCATTTTTTCAATCTTGATAACGTTGATTGACGTTTGGAGATTGCGTATAACAAATATTATTTACTAAAACCGAAAGTAGAAATAGATAAACAATGTAATAGAGTAATACCTTCTTTTTTTTTCTTTCTTTCTTTCTATCTTCTTCTTAGAATTTTTAATACAATCTTAAAGAATTAATCTTTCATTTACTTTTTTAAATATCAAATGTTTTAGATCTTAATTATAAACTGAGAACCGAAATTAATACAAAATCTCTGAAATCAACTTTGACTCAAATTTTATTAAAAAGAAGATATTAATTCAGATCTGAATGAAGTGTCTTTGATCTTTTACAAACATTCAGTGAAAAAATTATATAATATCAACTGAGCTAGGCTTATACTTCACTCTTATAGTAACCATTAATGTAATAGGGCGGTTTAAACTTTTTTTCTTTAATTGAATTCTTTTAAAAATAAAAAAGCGGACACGATGTCCGCTCTTAAAGGCGGTTACAGATAACGAATGAGCTTGCCGACGTTCCTCGTAGCTGAGCCTCCAGAGGAGGCGTTAGCGTCGGCACGTCTTCTTGCCTTTGCAAGAAGCGTGACGGAGAGGAATGTGTCGAAGACCGAGCCGGTATTCCGGCGATGCGGCAAGCGAAAGTTATCTGCAGTTGTGCCTAGTTAATTAGTACTTTTCCTATAGACCAAAGGTAGATATCAATTTCATCGTTTGAGCATCCATCTAATTCATAAAAATATCTAAATTCATAGAATATGTCAACAAAAGATGTATAATCTTTTAAATTTTGTTTTTTGAAAGAAAAAAAATTATCTTTATCTCTAAAATAACATAAAGCTTTATCAACATATGAATCGTAAATGGGAAAGCTGTTCGAGTTATGTTTGTTACAGAATTTTGTTGAAAATGAGTAGAAATTGAAACATTTTTCTTTAATTTTTATTTTCTTTATTTTATCAATCAGCTGCAAGTTTCCGTTGTTTAAGTCATTGTCAACTTTCAATTCTTTTATATGAATTGCTACTGAATAAACATCCAGAATATTTGTACTATATAGTTTGTTTAATAAAGTAACCTTCATTAGAATAGGCTCGATTTCAGTGTTTAGCTGAAACTTTGAGAAAAAAAGGGAAACGGTGTCCGATGGGATTTTATTTTTTGTAATCTTATAAAATGAATCGTTGAGCGAGCGAACATTCTGCGCTGTTGGTCTTTCCAATTATTTATCCTTATTCATTCGGTCTAAAATAAGATTATAATCATTCACTAAAACATTAAAAGCATAACCTTTGTAAATATTTAAATCTGCTAATTCCTGTCTTTTTCCCTTTAGGTTCTGGTGCCAAGTTGAATCTTTTGTTACTATTACTTTTTGCTCAATCTCCTCAAATTGATCGGCTGTAATATCAACAATCAATTCTCCTTGCTGGAGCCAAGCGTGAGAAGACCATTCATTATTCGAACTGTGATAATCTCCTAGTGTATAAAAAAATTGACCAAGATTATTTTCTAGCAGATAAGTACCGAGTAAAATTGTTGCATATCCACAGGATCCGCGGGGAAAGTTTATAAAGCTCACTGAAAGATTTTTTCTTATCTTTTCTATTGCTGATCTAAAATGTAATGAATTTTTGAGTATTTTTTGTGTTTTCATTTATTTGGACAATTGCAGATAACGGTTCAGACTACCCGACGTAAATTCGAGCCGAGTCTCGAAGAGACGTTAGCGAAGAATTTATGTGTCGTAGACCAAGCTCTGCGGTCGCTTTAGCGACATTCAGAGCGCAGTGGGTAGTCGGAGTTATTTGTAGTTTTGGCACGCTAACTTAAAAATACTGTCTTTGAGAAAACCGCGATCCGACTGAGGCATCTTCTTACATTAGGAATTTGCCGAATTCTCTCAACAAACTTTCACTTTCAGAGATAATTCACTTAGCATAATTGAATCGAGCAAGTTTAAGCCAAGCTAATCCCTAATACTTTCTGATTTATTAAGCGGTTTTCGAAAAGAGTTAAACCCGACTTTCAATTAAAAGCCAAAATTACAAATAACGTTGGATTTACCTGACGTCGATGGTGCGCCGCACAATAAATGCAGGCTTCTTGGTGAAGCCGCTCTTGGCGCGCCATCGATGTGCCGTAGGTGGCTGCGTTGCGCCCGCCAATAAAGCTCGATAGAGCGCGGGCGTCAACGCATTTCAGGCCACCGGAGGCCGAGCACGCGAGGAGCCACAGCACCGCAGCGAGCGCAGCAGGTAAATCTTGTTGGGCGAAGTTTTGGGTCGGCATCAACGGCTTCTGAGTATTTTCTTCAGAGCTGTAATTGAAAGCGTCTCTTTGTTTCTATGTAGCATGGCGTGGCAATTTGGACATACGGGAATTAAATCTTTTATGGGGTCAACTGCATATGCTTTGCGTATTGAATTTAGCGGTTTTACGTGATGCACGTGTATGAAATTTTTGCCCAATTTGCCATATTTCTCTTCAAAATTGAAATTACAAACAGCGCATTTATGCCCGTAGTGTTCGACGCAAAGGCGTCTGGCTTCCGGATTTCTTTCATAAGAGTTCACCAGAACCTTAGTCAATTGAGCCTAGCCTGAAAAAGTAGACAACCTTTCATGTGGCCTCTTAACAATGGAGGACATGATGAGCAGAAAGAGATACTCGGATGAATTTAAGCAACAGGCCATTGACCTGATGATCGAGGGTGGCAAAACGGCGGAAGCGGTCAGCGCTTCGCTGGGAGTCAGCGTCTGGAGCCTGAAGCAGTGGCGAAAGGCCTATTTGCGGGAGAACCAAGACGAGCTGCGCAAGCGCGGCAAAATGTCGGCCGAAGAGCAGCTGAAGCTTCTGCGCCGCGAAAATGCAGAACTGAAGATGGATAATGAAATCCTAAAAAAGTTTGCGGCCATTCTGTCAAAAGAGAAGAAGTGAGCGCGTTTCTGCTGAAGAATCGCAAATCATACCCACTCGACAGAATGGCCTGCGCTCTTGGGTCATGGCGTGCTGGCTTCTACAAGCGTCTGAATCGAAAGGCAACGAAGCGCGATGAGGCGGATGTAGAATTGAAAGCAGAACTTCTGCAGATTTACCAAAAATCACGCAGAACCTATGGCCTGCCGCGGCTCATGAAAGCTCTCAAAGAAAAAGCGATTCAATGTGGCACCGGCCGGTTGCAGAAGCTACAAAAAAGCCTGCAAATACAGGGCGCGATACGTAAACCGCGGTTCATCCGCACGACGGATTCTAACCACGACCACGCAATCAGTCCGAACTTGCTGAAGCGCAATTTTGCGACTGATAAGCCAAATCGTGTTTGGGTGAGTGATCTGACTTACCTGCGCACCGCACAAGGCTGGCTCTATCTTTGTGTGTTTCTGGACTTATTTTCACGCAGAGTCGTGGGCTGGTCTATGAGCGACACTATGGAAGCGTCGGCCACCTGTCGTGCTCTGGAAATGGCGGTAGGCAACCGTCGCCCTTCGGCCGGATTGATTGTTCATTCCGATCGGGGCGTGCAATATGCCAGCACAGAATTTCGACAGCTGCTGCAGCGACATGGTTTCGTACAGAGCATGAGCGGCAAAGGCGACTGCCTGGACAACGCGTGCGCCGAATCTTTCTTCGGTACGCTCAAGAGCGAACTCTCAGCGAATGTTTTCGGATCACACGCCGAGGCACGGCGCGAAGTATTTGACTATATCGAATGCTTCTACAACACGGAGAGGATGCATTCCTATTTGGGTTATAAAAGCCCTATGGAATTTGAACAAATGAAGGCCGCGTGAAACGTGTGGCTACTATATCGGGTTAGGTTCAAATGTCCCTTCAAAAATGCTCTTATCATCGATGACTTCATTCGGATACAAGGTGGGGCTTTGGGATATTTCGGCCCAGCTATCTTCCAGGTTCTTGAGTACATTATTCGGAATTGATGCCGCCGTCTGGATAGTCCAATGATAAGGTATTTTTTTCAGGTAATCTAGGCGCAAAATATCATTAGTCTCTGCATCGAGAATACGGTCAAAGTTGATCTCAATGTATAATGCCTTCTTCTGAGGATCATTCCATGTTGTGTCTTCGTACGGCTGCGACCAAGCATATCCTGAGGCAACAATTCCTTTGGGTTCAACGCCTAATCGAATTAGGAAAATTCGATCGCCTTTCACGATTCGTTTGAGCTTGCCGCAGCTCCAGCGCATTTTAAGTGACCCGGTTTCCGAGACCGTTTGAATGTCACCAGCTAGGTCCGCAGCTTCCCAGTCAAAGTGTTCAGGGTTCCAGTTAAGTAGATATGCGTTCAAAAATTAATTCTCCAAAATTTCGCCCAACGGTCTGACTATCCGACGTAAATCCTAGCTGAGCCTCAAAGAGGCGGTAGCGTTGGCACGAATTCTTGCCTTGCAAGAATCGTGACTAGGATTTATGTGTCGCAGACCAAGCCTGTATTTCAGGCGCAGCGGATAGTTGGTGTTATCTGTAGCCGCCATCTTTTCGGCACGGATGCCGACGTTCTTAGACAATTTTCTTATCGCATTTAATTGCTTTCAATTCAAATAAGTGCAAATTGAATCTGAAGTGAGAAATTATCTCTCGAATTTCGCATCCGTCACTAAATCTTTCATTCTTTCAATCTTGAAAAAGCTGATTGGCGTTTAGAGATTGCGTATAACATATAATTTATACGTATTGCGAAAATTGCAATGGCAAAACTTTGTTGGAAAATACGACGTGAATACTTTCCTTTTTTTTATTTTTTAACAATCGCATGCGAAAAAGGACTAACAAACATAAATGGTTTTCCGATTTTATTTTCTTTTTAAAATGCAAACTGAAACCAAACAAGTTAATTTCGAATTAGAAAAGACAACAATACTGTAAAAATGAAAAGCAAAACTGAAATCTGAATGAAGCTTCTTTGATCTTTTGTAAACATGAAATAAGCTGAAACAGCAATATCATTTGAATAATACCTTAAATTCATATTCTAATTAGTTTTTACAATAATAGGTGGTTATAACTCTCTTTCCTTGAATTATTTCTTTTAAATATAAAAAAGCGGACACGATGTCCGCTCTTAAAGGCGGTTACAGATAACGGGGAGCGTTGCTGCCGTTCGGGAGAGCCGAGTCTCCAAAGGAGACGTTGGCGTTGGCACGAGATTGCTGTGAACGAAGAGAGCAGGGCAATCGTAGTGACACCCGAATGGGTCTGAAGCTCCTCTTCACACAAGACAAAGGAGCGAGGACGTTTCCAGTAACGCGGAGTTAGGTGAAGGCGATTCTTGCTAATCTATTACTTACTCAACCGTATCCCACATTAAAGACATTATGTATTTATGTGAGCATTCTAATGGATCAAATATTTTTATTTTTGCTTTTTTCATACGATGTCCTAGGATTCCGGAAATCTCAAATGATTTGCAGTAACCGTTCACAAATAATCCAGCAGCTTCATAATTGTAATATAAATCCACTGAATCATTTAAATAATCCTTCAACTTAATTTGACCTTCTAATTTGTTATTCCTATACTTTCCTGAAACCAACATCCTATTTTCATAATATTCACCTGGAGTTCCAGTCCAGTCTTTTACCAATATTTCTTTTTTAAGATGAAATGAGCCATCCTTTAATTTAAATTTTTTTTCTTTAAAAGAAATCGAACCGCTAACAAATTTATAATAATCTTGACTTTCAGGCAAAAAATCAGTGTCAAGTATTTCTAATATCCCCCTTTCCGATGCTTCTATAAATATAAATTTATTTCCTTTCCAATAACCAGAATTCCTTACTTGCTCTATTTGATCTCCTAAGCATATAGAATATATCCACCCTTTATATTCAAACAAATCAGTTTGATCTAAATATCTACTTTGATACCAACAATATTTTTCTTCATTAAGTTTTGAAAAAATGCATTTTTTAGGATCTATAAATACAATTTTATTTTTTGGAATAGAAACCAATATCTTCGAATTTACATCTGGATTTGATCTGAGATTTACGCCTGACTTGGCTAAAACATACCTTTCTTTTAATTTGACAGAACCACAGCATAGGATAATCAATATAAAATAAATTAAAATATAATTGTTCATTTTAATGAAATCGCTTTCACCTAACGATTCAGACTACCCGACGTAAATTCGAGCTGAGTCTCGAAGAGACGTTAGCGCTGAATTTATGTGTCGTAGACCAAGCTCTGCGGTCGCTTTAGCGACGTTCAGAGCGCAGTGGGTAGTCGGAGTTAGTAGTAGTTTTCGCACGCTTGCTTGAATTTTTCTTTCTTTGAGAAAACCGCGATCCGACTAAAGCATCTTTCTACCTTAAGATTTTGCAGACTTCTATCAATAATTTTTCACTTACGAATTAAATATAAATAGCATAGTTGAATCGTTCAAATTTAAACTAAGCAAAACCTTATTACTTTTTGATTTATTAAGCGGTTTTCGAAAAGAATAAAACTAGACTTTCAATTAAAAGCGAAAATTACTACTAACGAGGAGCGTTGCTGCCGTTCGGGATAGCTGAGTCCAGCACCATTCAGTGAGCTGTGCGAACGTTAAGAATGGTGCTGGACGTTAGCGTTGGCACGAGATTGCCTGAGCGAAAGCGAAGAAGCAATCGCAGTGACACCCGAATGGGTCTGAAGCTCCTCTTCACCCAGGTCAAAGGAGCGAGGACGTTTCCAGTAACGCGGAGTTAGGCGTTGTAATTTCGGAATTAGTATGTAATTTTAAAAAAATCATCTTGAAGGTTTCTATTAGAAATTAACATCACTAGAATGCCATCTTTGCTTAGTGCTTTAAAATTCATGTTTCTACCATTCAATTCAGTTTCTAGATTACATATAATTGAATCATCCTTAAACTCCAAATTTTCACTGATTACTATATAATCCGAACCAATTAAATTATTTTTCAAATATGGATAAAAATGATTTACTATCTCGTTTTGAGAATAGTAAGCATTGGTTGTCCTAGTAAAAATAACCCCGTAATATTCCCCTTTCAAATCATACTTGTAACCAGACATTAAATTATTTTTTAAATCTTTTTCATTAATTTCAATTGGGACTTCAGGAAAATTTATTTTTATATCTCTTTCAATTTCTAAAATATTGTTACTCAGCACTGCTGTTGGCTTATCGATTTTTTGGAATGTGAAGAAATCATATAACACAATTAAGAAAACAAAGTATGCAATAAAATTTAAATTCTTTTTAAGGTAAATATTTATGATTAACAGTATTATCAAAAAAACAATTGGGCTGATAAAAATATTTACCATGAAATGTCCGATTAACATGGCGGAATTATCAGCATTAGAGAATGCCACCTTATATCCATCTAAATATATAATACTTTTTAAAAGATTTATAATTAGAGAAGTAACTATTATTATATTTATCGTTTTTAAATATTTTTTCATTTCGTTTAAAACTCCATTGAAATTATAACGCCTAACGGTCAGACTATCCGACGTAAATCTTAGCTGAGCCTCAAAGAGGCGTTAGCGTTGGCACGTATTCTTGCTCTGCAAGAATCGTGACTAGGATTTATGTGTCGAAGACCAAGCCTGTATATCAGGCGCAGCGGATAGTTGGTGTTATTCGCTGCCGCCGTCTTCGAGGCAGGGATGCCGATAACTTTCAAGATAAACTTGAATAATCTGATTCTCTTTGTAAATCAATTTAAATCTTAGTTTACACCTACTGCCTAGGTGAAATTTAAATTCTTTGGTCTCTCAACTTGGAATGTCCGTTTGGAAATTTAAATTGTGGAAAAAATGTGAAACGTGTTAAAAATTTTAACATTCACGGAAATAAAAAACATCCACTAATCAAATAACTTTGTTGGCGATCTTCGAATTCTCTTTTAGTCATTTAATACTTTTTAAAAATTTACTTCGTAGTTTATCGATGTACAAAAATTTGACTTCTTTGATTTGCTTTGTCCTAAGAAAACTTTCCTATTTCTTTGAAGCAATGAATAACATAGGAAACGAATTCAAAAAGTCTTTCATTTTCTTTGAATCATTTTCAGATAAAATTATCGTTAGATATGATGAGCATCCCACTTCATCTTTATTTTTCAATTTAAATTACCAATTTCGAGGTCAAATCCAATCTAAGTATGAACATTCTCAATTTGTATTTTTAATAAATATTAAATTTCTCTTTCTAATTGAATTGAGACATTCTTTTTGTATTTTCTCTTTTTAAATTAATTCCTACTTTAGAAATTCAAACAGCACGACCATTTTCCTCGGAAATAGCTATTATTCTTTTAAATTTTTTCTTTCTATTTTCAATAGGCGGACACGATGTCCGCTCTTCTAGGCGGTTGCGAATAACGGTCTGACTATCCGACGTAAATCCTAGCTGAGCCTCAAAGAGGCGGTAGCGTTGGCACGAATTCTTGCCTTGCAAGAATCGTGACTAGGATTTATGTGTCGCAGACCAAGCCTGTATTTCAGGCGCAGCGGATAGTTGGTGTTATTCGCTGCCGCCGTCTTCGAGGCAGGGATGCCGATAACTTTCAAGATAAAGTCTAATAATCAGAATCTCTTTGTATATCAATTTAAATCTCAGATTACACAGACTGCCTAGGTGAAATTTGATTTCTTTGGTCTTTCAACTTGGAACGTCCGTTTGGAAACTTAAATTGTGGAAAATAAGTGAAACGTTTTAAATATTCAAACCTTCTCTGAAATAAAATACATCCACTAATCAATGAACTTTGTTGGCGATCTTCGGATTTTTCTTTTTAGAAATTTATTACTTTTTAAAAATTTACTACGTGGTTAAACGTGATAGCAAAATCTTCCTTTTCTTAATTTGCATTTTTCAAAACCAGCTTTCCTATTTCATTGAAGCAATGAATATCATGTAAAACGAATTCAAAAAGTCTTTCATTTTCTTTAAATCTCTTTCGTATAAAATTACTTTTAGATACGTTCAACATCCAACTTCATCTTTCATTTTAGATTACCAATTTCAAGGTCATTTCCAATTTAAGTAAGAACATTCTCAATTAGTATTTTCAATGAAGATAAAATCTCTCTTTCGAATTGGTTTGGGACATTCTTTTTGTATTTTCTCTTTTTAAATTAATTCCTACTTTAGAAATTCGAACAGCACGAGCATTTCCCTCGGAAATAACTATCTATTCTTTTAAAATATTTCTTTTTATTTTCAATAAGCGGACACGATGTCCGCTCTTCTAGGCGGTTGCGAATAACGGGGAGCGTTGCTGCCGTTCGGGATAGCCGAGTCTCCAAGGGAGACGTTGGCGTTGGCACGAGATTGCTTCGAGACAAAGTCGAGAAAAGCAATCGAAGTGACACCCGAATGGGTCTGAAGCTCCGCTTCACTCAAGACAAAGGAGCGAAGACGTTTCCAGTAACGCGGAGTTATCTGCTGTTGGTGATGTCTAAGTTGATTTTTTATCTTTTACAAAAATAGCCAATTTGATCACAAATGTCTGAATTTTCATATTTTTCTGAGCATTTTTTTTTGGATGGATCGTAATCTATGCAATTCTTAGAAGTAAATATACATTTTTTAATATCAACATTGTAAGTCGTAGATTCAAGATATTTAACTTGATCGTTTGTGATAAATCCTTTTATGCTTTCTTTCCAAATAAGATTAAGATTGCTTATTTTTTTTTCTTTTGTTTTTATTTTTTCAGTAATATTTGATGTTTCATCCGCATATGATATGTTTTGTAATTCCTGTTCTACTACATTAATTAAAATTGAATCATTTTCTATTTGATAATTTCCAAGAAATATTCTTTTTTTTCCAAAATCAAAATCGATAAATTCGTCAGTGAAATATGCTGTATTGTTATACAATTCTATCGTTTTATAAATTTCAAGACCATATAAATTGCATCGGTTGTAAGAATAAGATGATTTCAATATCATTTTTTTTCTTGCTAAATCCGTTTCATTTTTTTGTAAAAAGGAGTCGAGAACGAATCCGTTTGCCTCTTTTACGAAATGCCACGAATTTAATTTATTTTCATAAGTTTCCATTATATTTGTATTAGAAGTATTAATTTTAGAACCGAATGGAATCTGATTGATAATTTTTGAACTTAGTGAAGGTTTTGTTCTTATATTTAAAATATCGGCGTTAGTAAAATGGACTTCAAAGTTATCATAGATCTTATTTACCGATTTATCCAGAAATATGCATGTTATTATTAGTAAAAAGATTAAGGTTGAGATTTTTTTCATGTTGATTTTATTTTTTCTTCACCAATTGCAGATAACTCCTTATATCCGTTTTGCAAGAAAGGATTAAGCGGAGTTGGGCTTGTTTGGTATTGCAAGTAGTATTTAAAAAATGCGGTATAGCCGTTGTTTGTTTAAAACTTGGCTTTTTTCCGCTACTATACTGCAGTAAAATGAGTATATGCGTAATTGTAAATTGAAATTAATCTAGATCTAGGGGGCTCGGAATATTCTGGAGTTCTGTTTTAGATATTTGTGCGTAACGTTCGGTGGTACGAACGGACTCATGTCCAAGTAATTTTTGAATATGACGAATTCCCGTTCCGGCTTCTAGTAAATGAGTAGCGAAGGCATGACGAAGGGAATGAAAACTCACCTTTTTTTGAATCTGAATTGAGTTTCTTGCATTTTCGAAGATTTTTTCGGCTGTGCGGGTAGAAAGATGAGTATTTGGATATTGACCTGGAAATAAGTATATATTTGAATTGCGTTGTTCGATCTGGCGGTATTTGTCATATAAGATCGAAATTTTCTTAGAGAAGGGAACAATCCTATCTTTTTTACCCTTTGCTTCTTTGATGTGAATGATTTTTCTATTTAGATCAATATCGGATATTTTGAGGGAGACTATTTCGCTAAGACGCATACCTGTTGAATAGGTAAGAAGAATAAGTAGCTTATGCTTTAGATTGGGCAAAGATTTAGCCAATTGAAAAACCTCAGATCGGGAAAGTACTTCAGGCAAAGTTTTTTCTTTTTTAGGATATTTAATTTCCTCGGGGAAAGGTTTTTTGAGACATTCTTTCCAGAAAAAACGAAGTGCTTGAATCGCCGAACGAATGGACGATGATTTCAGTTTTTTTTCAAAACGGCAGTGATCGAGATAGGTTTTTATTTTAGATTCATCAACATTTCTGTAGGCAAAGCGATCCTTATTGTCTAAATTTGGAATAGCCCATTGATAAAATAGTCGGATCTGAGTATTATAGGTTTGAATGGTTCTTCGACTATAGTTTTGTATCAACAGTCCTCTCAATGATCTCCACAACAGAGCTTCCAAAGAATACACGATCTGACTACCAAATCGTTGTTCCAATTCGATAGGGAAATCTCTAATATCCGAATGAATCCAGATTCTCTCGCTAGGTGTCCATCGCGCTTTTTTATACTTAAGAAACTCAATGATTTCAGGATTGTATTCAATGGAAACGGAACAGACTCGAGTAAATTTCTGTAGCGGGAAATCAACGAATATATACATATGTTTAGTATGTATTCTGTTCGAAAAAAAAGCAAATGAAAAATTGAGATAGCTCCGCCCCATCAGTTACAACTGATGAAAAATAGAACTTATATTAGTTTTAGGTTCATCTGAGTCAAGTAAGCAAAAGAATTTTTATATGACTTTTTTCAAAATTAATCGTTGAATAAAACGCTCTGCGAAAAGCGAATATTCTGATCAACTTTTTTAAATATTTGGGGTGAAAATTATTGGAAAACAACTACTGATATTTTTCGCAGAATCACAACAAGCAAAGATTCTGCGAATATGAGATTAGAATTTTAAATCGAACGAAAATTTCATTAACGAATCTTAGATTTTACTAGAGTCTCAATTCCAGCTTTTTGGACTTGGTAGACAAAATAGGATCTTCCTGAATTGGGTTGAGACTTGGTTGTAATCTTACCTGATTCCGCAATTTCTTTGATTTCTTTCTTACCTTCTTGTGAGAGGGCGGTTTTTGGATAAGATAGCATAACTTGTACGGCTTTTTTCTTGGCTACAGAAAGAGCTTCTGACTCGGCCTGAGATGGATCATCTTTTAAAGAAGAAACAACAATTTGAAAAGTGGAACTATTGATAAAGCCTTCTGGCAATTTTTCAAATCCATCCTGTTCTTGAGCAACTGGTTTCGATTCTTCCAAAACTGTTTTGTTGGTTGAATCTTTTGGTGGTTTTGTGTCCTGGCTTTTGCATTGATAAAAAAGGATAGCAACGGTTAGTAATGTGATTAAAATTCTCATAGTTCCTCTGTTTGGAGTTCGTCCTTGTCTTTTTTCTTTTTTTTGTATTCGGGTTTTATAAAAATTTTAGATTTTTCAATTTTTTCGTAAAGCCCCTTTTTTGCTACTCGGTAAATAAATTTGCATTTCTCCTTTGGGGTGTAGTCTTCTTTGTAAAGCATATAGGAATCAATAAACCAGGCAAATTCCCCTCTAAGCGCAAGCAAGGTTCGCTCTGAGAATTCTTCTTCTGATAATTCTTGAGCCTGACGATTTTGACCAGAATTTTGGCCTTGGATACCAGAGTTATTTGCATTATTCGAATTATTTGTGTTTGATGTATTCCCAGTTGTTCCAGTTGCTTGATTGTTATTTGTCTGGTTGGTTTGATTCGAATTTTGCTGATTTGATTGCTGGCCAGGAGCCTGAGGGAGGTTTGATGTTTGTCCGGATGGGGCAAGTTTACTAAAGGATTTTCCATCATTACCCAATGAATTGATTCCTTTCCAGCGCGTATCATTTTCCGTTTTGTAAACATTGAAGAGAATTGGAATGGTTTTCTCATTTCGAATCAATACGGATCTTCTCTTACAATCTTCTCTTTTTTGTTGGATTGGAATCTCTTTTTTCGTCTTATCCACATCGACAACAATTTGGAAAAAATCCCTAGATATGAAACCATTGTGTTCTTCATTGCCTAATGGTTTGATGCGAAAATTTGGATCTGCGGGCTTAATAAAAGAACAATTTATTATAAAAAATAAATTGACAATTGTGATAGTTTGAAATAAATTATTTACCGTTGACATTGAGGGAACCATGAACACTGCAATTGAAACACTACCATATTTCCTGACTATCCTAGTTTCGTCACCGCTCCTAGGCATTTTCTGTTATTGTTTCTATCAGGTTTGGCTTCGCAAGTAATATTCAAACCTTCAATAAAGAAAGCGACAATCCATTCCTTTCCCGTATTCTGGCTCTGTGAGACAGATCTATAAATTTTTATTATCAGCGTTAGTTATATGCATTCCACTCTCTGGAATTGTATCCGATGATCTTTTCAAACAAGTTTCGATTGATCTTGAAAAAAAGATAAAAACCGTCGAGTTTGAAAATGGTCTTCGTTTGATTATGGTGCAAAGAAATGAATCTCCAACGATCGCAATCTATACAAAATTTCTAGTGGGTGCAGTTGATGAGACTCCCGAGATATCAGGTACGGCCCACTTGCTTGAACATATGCTTTTTAAAGGTACTCCCAATGTTGGAACTAGGGATTATGCTCGTGAGAAAAAATACCAAGATCAAATCGAAGTATGGGGTTCTCGGCTGGATAAACTTCGCCTAGAAGAAAAATCATATAAGGAAAAAGGAATTCTCGTTCCAAAAGATTTGTCTGATAAAATTACAGCCCAGTCTCGACGCTTAAGGAATCTAGAAAAATTACAAAATGAATTTATTATAAAAAGCGAAGATTCTTATATTTATGAACAGAATGGCGAAGTTGGATTCAATGCATATACTTCCCAAGATGTAACCAATTACCAGATCCAACTTCCTTCGAATCGTCTTGAAATATGGGCTAAGATGGAAAGTGATCGATTGAAAAATCCAATCCTTCGCGAATACTATACAGAGCGAGACGTTGTAATTGAAGAGAGAAGAATGCGGACAGAAAATTCTGGTGCGGGTTTGCTTCGAGAGCGTTTTATGTCTGTTGCAATGGAGGCTCACCCATATCGCAGACCTGTTATCGGTTATCCATCCGTGATTCCATTTTTGGATATTTTTGAAACCAAGGAATTTTTCAGGAAGAATTATCATTCAGGCAATATGGTAATTACGATCGTTGGTCAGTTGGATTTTGAGAATACAGAATCAATTGTTCGGAAATATTTTTCTGATTTAGCTCGTGGTGAGAAAAGAAAGGAGATCAAGATCTCAGAAATCCAATCTAGCGGAGCTAAGAAAGTTGAAGTTTTCTATCCAGCTGGTGAATCCATTCTTATGGGTTGGCGTAAACCTACAATTCCACATCCTGATAATTCAGCCTTTGATATGTTAGATGCAATTCTCGCAAAAGGCTCTACTTCTAGACTTTATAAAAGATTGGTTTTGGATGCAAATCTCTGTTCGGAAGTCAATGCATCCAATGGTTATCCTGGAGAAAGATATACAAATATTTTTCTAATATCTATGAGAAATAACCAAGGAGCTGACACTTCAGAAATAGAATCTATTGTCTGGGAAGAAATAGAAAAAATTGCCAAGGACGGAGTGAATCCAGAAGAAATCCAAAAAGTAAAAAATGATGCAATATCTGATTTCTTTCGCTATCTAGATTCTAATGGCTCTCTTGCCGATTCTCTCGGATACTATGCATTGGTCACAGGAGATTGGAGAAATTTATTTCGTATTTATGACCAAATGAATTCAGTAACTTCACTAGATTTACAAAGAGTAGCTAGCATCTATCTCAAACGAGATAATGTGACGATTGGATATTTAAAAGATCCAAGACTTCAAGCTAAGAACCTAAAAGAAAATGATAAAGGAAAGAAGTGAGTTATAATATGAATATATTATTTAAAAATTTAAAAAATCATTCTAAATTTTTTTTCCAAACAAAAATGATCTACTTCAATCTTTTAGTTTTGATCGGTTTACTATTATTCGGAACTTTTGGAATTCTCGAAGCAAATGGAAGAGCCATGGGAGAATTTGTAAAAGATATCAAATTCCCAAGTTTGAATTTTGTTTTTCCAAAAATTGAAAGAACAAAAATCAATAATGAAGCTGAAATTTTAAGCCTAACTTCTAATGAGTTCCCACTTACCTACATGGAATTTCATTTTTATTCGGGTGATCAATTGGATTTACCTTTAGAAGCAGGACCATTGCTGTATGGATCTTGGAAATTAGGTGGAACTTCCAAATTCCCGGATTCCAAATTTCAAGAGAAATTAGAATTCCTTGGTGCAAAAATCAATCTATCAGGACATTTTGAAAAGGTTGTATTATCAATTTCTTATCTGTCTCGTGATGAAGAAGAAATTTTTGCATTGCTTGAAGATTGGTTGATCAATCCAAGATTAGAAGAGCGTAATGTTGCAACAGTTCGCAAGCAACTTGCCGAAGCCTTATATAGAAGAAACGATTCGGTTCCAGGAATTGGAATGCGCAAAGCAAAAGAATTTATTTATGGAGATCACTTAAGGGGAAAAACAGAACAATTGAGTTCTCTTAATTCTGTCTCTATTCAACAAATCAAAGAATTCCATTCTAGAGTATTGAATGCATCTAAGATTTACGTCACAGTAAGTGGTGATGGCAATCCTTCATCATTGACAACTCGTGTGAAATCTTTTCTTGCTAAGACGAGTCAAAAGAAATCAAAATTGAGCAAGGATGTTCAGTATGATGATTTGCTAAAAAGTATAAAGTCTAAAGATAAATCTATTCGATTGATCGATAAAGAAACCAATCAATCTATGGTTTTACTAACAGGTATTATGCCCGAACACAATCATCCTGATTTCTATGCGATACAAGTTCTAAATTATATTTTGGGTGGCGGTGGTTTCAATTCCTATATGATGACTGAGATTCGAAACAATAGGGGTCTTGCATATTCTTCAGCAAGCCAAATAAGTTTTGAAAGGACTCATGGAGTTTTTACTGCTTATACGCTAACCAAGAATGAATCAGTTGCAGAAGTATTATCTTTGATGAAGTCAATTCTTTCATTGAATACTGTAAACAATATCAAGCAAGATGAATTGGTTCGCGCACAGAATGCTATTGTGAATCAATTTGTTTTTCTTTTCGATTCTAACAAAAAGATTCTTACAAACCAAGTAAGATTTATGGATCATGATATGCCCGAAGGTTACCTGGAAGGCTTTCGGTCTAAAATAGAATCGGTGAGTTTGGATGATTTGAAGCGAGTGGGGGAAATGTACTTTCAACCTCAAAACTTTCGAACCATCATAGTTGGTCCAAAATCAATTGGCAAAGATCTAGCCAATGAAAAAATTCAAGTAAGTCAACCAGAGGATATTTTGCGTTAGTGGATCTTGCTTTTTTTGAATATGGCGAAATAAAAGTATCTGGTTATTCGGAGGGCGGGATTCGAACTTCCGTGTTCTGGCCAAGCTTGAGTCTTATCTTTGATATGGGTAACACCTATCCAGGTCAGATTCAGTATGACAATCTTTTGCTTACGCATTCTCATTTGGATCATTTTGCTGGGATGCCTTATTATGTGTCGCAGCGTTCCTTGCAAAGATTAAAGCCTCCTAATATTTATGTTCCGGAAGCGATTTACGACAAGGTGAGTAAGCTTCTTGAAATTTATGCAGAATTGGAAAATTTTCCGTATAAACTGAATTTGGTGAAAGCGCGACATGGTGAGCGATTTCCTATCAATAAGCAATTTAGTTTCTCTGCGCATCCAACATTTCACAGAGTACCAAGTCAAGGATATACTGTGTATGAGTCAAAATACAAGCTTCGTCCCGAATACCAAAACTTAGATGGTGCTGCAATTAAGCAACTCCGCGAAAATCAAACTCAAGTGACAGAGTTGATTGAATTACCAATTTTTAGTTTTTCGGGTGATACAAAGATTGAATATGTTTTGGAAAATGACGATGTTAGTCGATCAAAGGTTCTTTTTTTAGAATGTACTTATATTGATGATAAAAAAAAGACAGCTGATGCAAGAGAGTGGGGACATATCCATTTGGATGAAATCGCTCACTATGCTGATTCTTTTAAAAATGAGAAACTCGTTCTTATACATTTCTCACCTCGTTACAGTTATAAACAAATACGAGAAACCGTAAAAAATAAATTGCCATCTTCTCTCTATGATCGCGTTGAATTATTCTTACCTTCTAAGAAGAAATGAAAAAATCTGGAACTATTTTTATTCAAGAACTAGAATCATATATGAATGAGAATCTTGTAATGAGATCTCATCCGATTTTTGATGAAATAGAAAAATGGGCAATTTCAGAATCCATTCCAATTTTGAGTCCTGTGTCTGGTGCAATCCTCTCTCAGTTGGTTTCTTGGATTCGACCGAAATCAATATTGGAATTGGGAATGGGTGCAGGCTATTCACTTTTTTGGATGCTCTTAGGAATCATCAATAGCCATTCTTTTGAAAGCCAATCGGATACTGGTAGAAAAATTTCAAATGGTGATATCAGTTCTGTTCAAGATATCGAAGCTATAAAAATTCTCTCAGTTGATCGCAATCAAGCCTTCGTTCAGAAAGTTGAAGCATTGTGGAAATCGAGTGATTTCAAAAGAGTGCAGAATGTTCGTTTCCATTGTGGATGGATTTTGGATGATATAAAAGCTGGTCTGATTCCATTAGATGGTTGGGATCTAATATTTATTGACTGCGACAAAGTTGCCTATCCGGAAATTTTGAGATTAATTTTGAATCGAAAACAAACATATCCGAATCATAAGTTTAACTTAATATTTGATAATGTTTTATGGCATGGAAGAATTTTGGATACTTCGTCAACTAAACCTTCTGATTTGGCAATGAGGGAATTTCTTGCAATGATTCACAATGAAAATCTTAATTTCACGTTGATTCCGTCTGGAGACGGACTTTTGTATGTGGAACTCTAGAAAAAAGTTTGATCTGAAATAGCAGTCGGATCTAAATTGACACTATGTCTCTATCCAATTATTCAAAATTTAGCTTTTCTGCTCTCTTTCTTCTTTTGTTAACAAGTTCCGTACTAGCTCAAGAGGCTACACCTCCAGAATCTAGTAAGGATGGAGATGGAAAAGAATCCAGAGAAGAACTTGATAAAAAGAATTCTGCATCATATTTAGAAAAAGCTCAATATAGAAATATTTCATTTGTTTTTAAAGATAGATTGTTGCAGGATTTACGATCTCTACAGGTAATCGTTGGCAATTTTGGAGATGAAGTTCCAGGCTCGAAAGAAGAATTAGAAACCCTAGAAAAAGACTATCAAATTGGAATTCGTTATCATTATAGAAGAGCGTACGTTGTGTCCGGTAAGAATTTTCTATCGGTTTATAAAAAGTCAGAAAATCTTTTCCAGAAGTTTGCTCTACTCTATGAAAGACAAGCTGAAGAACTGTTGATATCAAGTGTAGATGAATTATCTAAGCTTGAACAGGATGAAATTCGTCGAGAAAAGACAAGTGAGAGGCAATCTCGATATAGAGATATGGAAGAAGCAAAATTTAAACTCAATCTTGCATATTTCCAAATGGCTCGCGGAGATGAAATGATCCGCGATCGAAGATATTCCGATGCTCTCGTACATTTTCGTTTGGCGAAAGATTTTGCAATCAAGCTTTCTTCTGATTTGGAATTGAATGACGATAAGAAGAAAGATCTTTTGAACAAAAACAATAAGCATCTTGCAGATAATAGAAACCGACTTTTTTCAAAATCTGCAGATTGAAAACATTCGGGAGCTCATCATAATGCTCCCGAGAACTTGTCATGGATGAACTAGATCTTTTTAATTAGCATAGGTACCTGATTTTTTATTAGCTACTTTCTTACGAACAAGTTGTGCGGCTTTTTTCGGTATATCCGTTTTTACGAATTGGTCATGGAGGATTTGAACTCCAACAGCATGATTTAGAATTGCGTCTTGCTGTACTAGCTCTCCAACCGGAGTTGCCTTATCCGTATAAGAACTCCACAGACTCTCTATGGATTTATAATCTAAAAGACCTAAGTCCTTGATTCGATCGGCAGTTAGGTATTCAGATTTTAGATTGTCTAACGCGTTTAGTTTTGAGAGATCTGTATGAGCTGGTGGAGCCATAAAAGCAAACTTTTCTCTTTTGTACAATTCGTCCGGAAGAACTCCGCGCATCGCTTCTCTTAAAACATATTTTTCCGTTTTACCTTTAATTCTAAGATTAGGAGGAATTTGTACTGCGAGTTCAGCGAGGTGATGATCTAGAAAAGGCGGTCTTGCTTCCATAGAATTTGCCATATCCACTCGATCTCCGCCCCAAGTAAGAATCTGTCCTTCCAACATTGTTTTGATCCAAACATATTGTGCTTTGTCAAGGGCATGTCTATTGGAAAGCTGATTCGAGTCCAATTTGCTTGCGATCGCATTTCCCGGATCATAATTCTTCAAATGCTTAGCAACATCTGAATTCAATAATTTTCTTGCATTCGGTGTAAGTGAAACCCAATTCTCTATGCACGCAGGCATAAATCCCACTTTTGCAGTTAGTGCAGGATGATTAAAATCATTCAATGATAGCATTGCTCCACGAAATAATTTATTGGTCTGATTGAGCATGCTCTCCCATTCCTTTTTCTCTTTAGCAGGTAGATCATCTAAGCCATATCGAAAGAAATCTTTACGAAAAGATGGATATCCAGCAAACAATTCATCCGATCCTTCACCGGTCATAACTACTTTATATCCGGAAGCATTGACATGCCGAGACATTAGCAATTTAGCAACCCCTAATGTATTGTAAATTGTGCGTTCTGTATGCCAATGAGTTTCTATGAAGTGATCATAGAGTTGATTTGCATCTAACATTAGAATATCTTGTTCTGCACCAACGGACTTTGCCATTCTCGTTGCTATCTTACTTTCATCGTAGGCATCATTATCGAAACCAATTGTAAAAGCCTTGACGCTATCCTGACGAATTGCAGAAGCCAAACCTAATATCGAGCAAGAATCAATTCCCCCACTCAGATAGCATCCAACAGGAACATCAGCATTGAGGCGTAGTTCTACAGCTTGCAATAATTGATCTCGTACAGCATCCACCCAATATTTTTCAGTCCTATCGGTCATTCTCTCTTCTAAAGTAGGAAAATCGATATCCCAATATTTTATTTCTTGAATTGTCAATTTGCCAGAACGTCGTTTTACTTTTAGATAATGTCCAGGAAGAACTTGATTGATTCCTTCGAATGTTGTGCTTCCAGGAACCATCACTTGAATCAATTGGTGAAAGACTCCAGACTCAGAAAGTTTTCTCTCAATATCTGGATGGGCTAATATCACCTTTATCTCTGAACCAAAAACCAAATCACCAGATTTAGTCAGAGCCCAGTATTGAGGTTTGATTCCAAATCGATCTCGAGTTAGATACAAACTGTCTGTTGATTTATCATAAAGAGAGAATGCAAATTCTCCTCGTAGATGCTCAAGACTTTTCTCAAAGCCATATTCTTTATATAGATGGAGAAGAATTTCAGAATCCGATTTAGTACGAAATTTATATCCTTTCGAAGTGAGTCTTGCTCGAATTCTCTGGTAGTCATAAAATTCGCCATTATGTGCAAGCATTAATTCTTTGTTATCTGACACAAATGGCTGTCTTGCTCGATTAGACTCAAGATCAATTATTGAGAGACGTGTATGACAGAACCCAACACCTGAGTCGTCAAAAATATTTACTCCGAAACCGTCTGGACCTCTATGATATTGGATCGCAGCCATCCCGAGCAAAGTATCGTGATCTGGGATATTGCCTTTGTCCTTATTGAAAATTCCACCTATTCCACACATGTATAACTCCTAGTTTTTACCTTTTGTCAATATTTTGGATTTGAGTTCGGCAATTGCTTCCTCAGTATTCAAAACCCTAGCATAACGATCTTTTAATATTCGAATAGTGAATTCATGGAATTCTTCTGTAACAGTTGTGCATCCATCTTCAATTAAATTTACATAAAATCCAAGATCACTTGCGTCTCGGACTGTTGTCGATACACATTCATTTGTGTAAACTCCGCATACATACAAAGTGTCTATCCCTAAATTTTTTAAGATATATTCAATATTTGTGGATGTAAAAACTCCTGAGGCTGTCTTGTTGATTATGATCTCATCACCAATCGGTGCGATTTCATCTAAGAAGTCAGCTTCTCTTGAACCAGGGGATGCAAGAAGATTGAGTCGCTTATGTCCTGGACTCCTGTCTCTACCATCCTTTGTGAGTGATTGGATTCTTGTATGTATGATTTCTAATTTTTGATCTCTAAATAATTTTTGTAATTTTTGGATATTGGGAATTACAGTATTTTCTAATGTATAGAAATAGTATTCTTCTGCTTCAGGCGGAACTCCAGATTTGCCAGTTTCTGCAAAGACTCCGCAACCACGTGCGGCATCCAGATACTGCATATCAATTACTAGCAAGGCGATATGTTTTTGCTGTATTGATTCCTCTCTTTCGGGGTTCTCGATAATTGATTCAAGATAAATATCTTTAAGAGGATCTTCATTGATCATATCAATGTTTAATTCCATTTCTGTTCCTGTATTTAATTCCATATTTTTCTCATTTTT
Organism: Leptospira sp. GIMC2001; assembly: GCF_028462125.1. Classification (NCBI taxonomy): domain Bacteria; kingdom Pseudomonadati; phylum Spirochaetota; class Leptospiria; order Leptospirales; family Leptospiraceae; genus Leptospira; species Leptospira sp. GIMC2001. The sequence goes on from NZ_CP115468.1 coordinate 1,551,734, forward strand.
GCTTAATTTTATTTTGTCAGCTCTTGTATTGTTTCCAATAGTATGTCTGCCCCGATTTGTATATCTTCCCAAGGCGTCCATTCAGCTGGGCTATGAGATCTTCCATTCTTAGATGGAACAAAAATCATTCCCATATTTGTTACCCGAGCCATAATCTGCGCATCATGTGCCGCTCCGCTGCTCATTTTGATATACTTCACCTTTTGTCTGTTACATGCGTTTTCTATTGCGGATAGAATTTTCGGATCTGATGCAGCAGGTGTGACAGAACTCAATACTTCAAAATCAAACATCAATCCTCTTCTTCTAGCTATGGCTGAAATGGTTTTTCTAAAACTATCCGACAAAGCTTGTAGAACCTCTGAACTAGTATCCCGAACGTCCAAAGAGAAATCCACCCGACCCGGAACAGTATTTGCGGAACCTGGGAAAAGACTGACTCGACCAATAGTAGCAACGGACTTTTCGCTTCCGATTTCTTCTAGAATCCGCGGTATCTCCAAAGAAAATTCTGCAAGACCTTGAAATGCATCTTTTCTCATATTCATTGGAGTTGTTCCTGCATGATTAGCAGTTCCAGTTAACCTAACTTGCCATTTGAATAAGCCAGTTATGTCTTCGACAATTCCGATTGGGATTTTTGAAAGATCCAAGATTGGACCCTGTTCAATATGAAGTTCGATGTATCCTGCAATAGTCTGTGGATTTCTTTTGGCATCTAGAGCATCCATAGAATGAAGTCCGATTTCTAACATAGCGTCCGTTATGCTAATTCCTGAGAGATCAATTGCATTGTGAATTCTTTCAGGTGTCAACTCACCGATAAACGCCTCAGAGCCAAACAATCCTCCAAATCGACCTTCTTCATCCGTAAAAGCTACGACTTCTATTGAATTTTTTGGTTTATAATTTATTTCCAATAGGGATCTAAGAACTTCTATTCCACACAATACTCCAAGACTTCCATCAAGATGACCGCCAGCTGGAACAGTATCAATATGAGATCCAATTATCCATGATTTGGAATCATCTGCTCCTGTAAGCTTTGCAAAAATATTTCCTGCCGAATCAACTCTCGATTCCAGATTCGCTTTATTTATCAATGTAATTAGCCATTTCCTAGCTTCAATGTCACCTGGACTAAAAGCCATTCGATAGATCCCGCGATCTGGACTTTTGCCAATCTCAGCTAGAGTTTGAATGTCATTTTTCAATCTGTCAAAATTAACTTTTACATTCATAAGATCTCTCGTTTTAAAGGATTGGGTTCTAGGTTAGGATCGCTCATATCGGTAACAAGACTTGTTCTCTGAACTAGGCATGTAAGCAATGCCATCCTAAGAAATACCGCGCCACGAGCCTGAGCAAAATACCAATTGTGTGGTGTATCATCCAAATCTTTGTCTAACTCATCCCCTCGAGCTAATGGATGTAAGATGATTGCAGATTCTTTGATTGGTAATTTTTTGCTTAACTTAATATCACCAGTCAATGTTTCAAAACTTTCACCAACCCATGCAATGCTATTGATATAAATAATATCTAGACTTGGAAGGATTTCTTTGAGAGAATTCGTCTTAACTATTTTCAATCCTGATTGTTCTAATTCTTCTTTCTGTCCATCTGCAAAGGGATCCTCTTCTGGATTAATCACCACAACTTCCGAAATGGAACTGGAAAATAAAGACAGAAGTATCATTAGTGAACGAACTGTTCGCATCCTTCCAGGAGTTCCTATGATTCCAATTCTTACTTTATCCTTCTCGGGCAAGTTTTTTAGAGTTAAATCTGGTCTCCATTTGAGTATAGCGTAGATATCGGAAAGAGCTTGTGTAGGATGTTCATCCGTTCCATTTCCTGCATTGATAATTGGAATCCGAAGTTTCTCGCTCATCCGAGTTACCGAATCATCAGAATTATCTCGAAGTACAACAACATCGCCGTAATTATTGAACATCTCTCCGATGTCCTCGAGACTTTCTCCCTTAGCGATTCCAGTTGTTGAGCGATCTGTAATCGACATGATGTCTCCACCGAGTCTATGCCATGAACTTTCGAAGGATAGCCTTGTCCTTGTCGATGGTTCATAAAATGCAGATATCAAAATTTTACCTTGGAGAGGTCTGTGAAAAAGTGTTGGGTAGACCTCGAAATGTGCGGACAATCTGCACAATTGTATTACAAGTTCTTTGGTAAATTGTTTAGCAGAGATTATATGACGTTGTGCTAGATACAATAGCTCTTCTGGTTTTTCTGTTACGAAGTCGAGAAATGCTTTAGGTTTCTCAATTCCTGTCTGTCCATCCCGAGGGCCAATGCTTTCTCGGAGATTCGCTGGTAAATCGTTTCTAAATGAATGCGTCACCAGATTTCACCTTGTAAGAAATCTTTGATAAAATAATATAAAAGAAAGCCCACACCAAAAAAAATTAGAGCTAAACTACTCAAACGTAAGGCTTCCATCCATTCATAACTTATATACATAATTATCCCTTAATTTTATCCCAATTGAATTTTTCTGGTTTTATAATTCCAGAACTGATTGATATGACCATCGATACTGCCGTTCCGACTAAGGCTGCAGTATAGAATCCAATATAAAAATAGGCAGTAAGTCCACTAATGCTGCCAACTAACATTGCAAAGAATATAAAATTGCGGTTGGCTCGATCCCAATACAGTCCAAGCAATACTGGCCATATAGTTGATGCAACTAATGCACCTGAGAAATGCAGGACAGCCGCAAGATTCGAAATCCTAGGAAGGCATATTATCCAAGCAATAAAACCAAGTAAAAGAATACTAATTTTTGAAACATTTTGCATCTGAGCATCCAATGCTTGAGGATTGATATGCCTTTTGTAAATATCTTCTGAAATCAAATCTGATGTAGCTGCAAGCAGGGAATCTAAACTAGATGCAAGCGCACTGAATACCAATACAAAAACAATGATTGCTCCAGTCTTGCCTAAGATCTGACCCGCAACAAGTGGACCAACCATATCAGGGTAGGGAACATTTATATTGTAAACAGGTGCAAGAAAAGCAATGAATCCGGCGGTTATTGGAACAGGTATCCAGAGAATTCCACTCCATAAAAATGCTCGAAATCCGATTCCATCTCGGAATGCAAAAGCTCGAGTCCACCAAACATTGGAATGAAAAATCTCTCCAATTCCAAAAAGTATATTGTTAAATAAAAATATCAATGCGGCTGGAAATAAAATATTGAGAAGTTCTGGCCTCTCTGCAATTATCGTCTCCCGAATTTCCATCGTTCCAACTTTCTGCCAAGCGAGAGTCCCCATTATTACTAAACCAATTAGAATCAAAACCGTTTGCAAGAAATCCGTTCCGATTACTGCTTTTAGACCACCTAATAGAGTATAACTTACACATACAAATAAAATCACAGTGAGACCTATCTCATACGGAATGGAAGTGAGTGATTGCAGAAGTATTCCCCCAGCCATTCCAAGACTTACAAGCCATCCAATACTATAGATCAATGATATAACGAGAAATAGGCGCCATGACGCATTGCCATATCTAATACGAAAAAAGTCTCCGGATGTATAAGCGTTGGGAAGAATTTTCTTGATCTTTCTCGCAAGTGGTGCAAATAATATCAATCCGACAGCACCCATCGAATAGCCTACCATTCCCCAGATTCCCATTTCGTATGTTAATTCTGGCGCAACCAAGGTCGTATTGGTTGTTACCCAAGTTGCCATCGAAGTAGCTGTTGCAAGAGCGAATCCAACATTTCGACCTGCAAGTTGGAAGTCATCACTGGATTTATTGTTACGACCCCAATACCAACCTAAAGCAATCCAGGTTACACTGAACCCAGCAATGAGAAGCATACCTGACTGCCAAGAAAGAATAGAAGATTCAATCATACTTATGAATTCTCCTTGTCTTGGAATCTCAGTGAATAGAACAGAAAGCTAAGAATACTAAGGAAAAGAAAAGCACCTGTCCCAAAAAATAAAATAGTTTTAAAATCGCTATGATGCTGAACTTTTGCTTGAATTCTGTCACAATTTTTTGTATCGGGATTGGACTTTATAGTCTGTAGATCCAATTCAGATAAGTTTATATTATTAGAATCTTTATCTTCTTCGAAAGGACAGAGGACTAAATCATAATTCCCGGATTTTAGTCCACTAAGTGTAGTTAAATGATCATTTCCTGAATAGATGATTTGGATTTTTTTGTTATGTATTGAATATAACACAATCGGTGTTGAATTCGGATTCCATTCTATTGTGAAGTATCCTGTGTCGGATGTAATATCTCTCTGAATAAATTTGGGAAAGGATCTGGATTCGTCTTGCCTATTATCAAAAGGATTTGATTGAATGGGGTAAAAAATAAAAGAGAAAAGGAAAATTATAATACTGTAATGAGTATACTTCACCGTATAGCTTTTACACCTTCCTCTCTAGTTCGAATACGGATTGCTTTTTCTATACTTGTAACTAGAATTTTACCATCACCAATATGGCCTGTACAACATTGGTCTAAAATAAGATTAACAACTGTGTCCTCGAGATGATCTTCAATGACCAAAATGATTAAGACTTTTGGAAGGAAATCGACTCGATACTCAGTTCCATTTACAGTTTCATGATGACCAGCTTGGGTTCCAAAACCCTGTACTTCCATGATCGTCATTCCCGTTATTCCTTGATCGAGAAGGGCTTGCTTAACTGTCTGCAGCTGAAAAGGTTTAATGAATGCTTCAATTTTTTTCAAAATGAATAATCCTAAATATTGAACTTAATATATTCGAAAAATCTAATAAACTTATTGGTTCAATGTTTATCTTTTTAACTTATTGAAACTAAATTATCGTGCAAGGACTTTTTTAAAAAAACTCTCAGACCAAAAAACGAAATGGTTGGATTTAGGTTTTTTTAGAGTGGAAAATGCAGATTCCTATTCAAATCATGGACAGCATATGCCTTTTCTTTGCGCAATCTTATTGGGTTTTATACTTTTATGGAATCAGTCAATTTATTCTTGGGACGCTCCAAGTTATAAAATTGTAATTGATCCGGGACATGGTGGCAATAACCAGAATCCCTATGAAGAGTTTGGAGATAAATATGATACGATAACAGGTAAATTTTTAGAAAAATACAAACCTGGAACAAGTTACAAAGGTCGCACGGAACGCGAAATTGTTCTTGAGCTATCTAAAGAAGTAACAGAAATTCTTGAATTGACCAAAACAAAAGAAGGTTTTGCAAAATTCAAAAAAATTGCATCTAATTATACGAAATCTGAAATTACTCCAATCCAATTTAATGTTCTCATGACAAGAACGGATGATTATACTTCCCTAAAGCAAGAGTCGGGTCTAGATGAAAATTATAAATATCGACTCTACGATTTTCCAGATAAGAAGTCTGGAAAAAAAGTATTAGGGCGAATGTCTGTTATCAATAAATTTCAACCCTATCTAGTGGTTTCTATTCATCTAAATCCCAGTTATCCAGGACATCCGGGTGGAATGGCAGCTGTTATCGCACCACCATACAGAGTTTTCCAACAGTTGAGGTTGATATCGAATGGTAAAGGCAAATCATCAAGCTTTACTAATTCTGCATACGGCAACTGGCTACAATTTGTATCTAGTTGGAACCATTTGGAAAATGCGATGACAGATACATGGATATACTTCAATGGGTATTGGTCGGATCGTTCTGGCAAGAAAACTGATCTCAATAAATTTGCTGGTTATCGTCAAAATATGGTTACATGGAGATATGCTGATCCGATCGGATGGGAAGAGCAAGCTAAGCTAGGTGGCCGTGGAGCTTACGCTAAGAATCATAATGATTTTATTGCACGAGGAAAGTTTTGGAATCGGGAGCGAGGTCAAGCAGAGGCTTGGAGGCGCGATTATGGACGGGAGGGCTTGGGTGGAGATAATTTGTACGCATCAAATGAATTGTTACGTTTTGTCCAGTATGGTCTTCGAAGGCATGTAAAAGATGAGAAAGGCAATCCACCTTCACTTGGACCAATCCAACCACCCTATATTTCCACATACAGTCTTCCTACTTACATAAATGCGATATGTGCTTTTTTGGAAATTGGATATATTGATAATGATCGCGATATGAAATACATACAAGGTCATAAAAAGCAGGTTGCAGAATCCTTAGCAGTTGGAATCTATTCGTTGTTTCGTGGCGTCAAGCCAATTCATAAAAAAGGAATGCCGTATATTCCGAAAGGCAAGCAAGTAAATTTCAAGCGATATGAGAATTATGAAGGCAAGAACTATTTCAAAATTGTAAGCGAATGAAAACAACTATTACTTCTGATCCAGATTTTCCATTGCTTATCGGTGCCTATAGAAATAATATTTTAACTAAATACAACTTTGAACATATACAAAAATATCCTAAATTCAATGCGATTCGCCAGGAAAAAGTAGAGACTTTAGTGCGATTTTTTCTGGAACTTCTATATCCAGAATTGAATGAAAGACTTAGATTGGATAAGGCTTTTGATTCACTAAAAGGATTTGTCCATTCTCCTGCAAAAGTTTTTGGACTCATTGGAAGTCTTGGGATTTCTCTTTGGAAAATCGGACGCTATCTACCACAAGCTTTTCGTGCGGGAATAGCTGCTCTATCTTCATATCTAACGGTTCATGAATTCGAGAAAATTCTTCTTGAAGGTGCAAAGGAATTTATCGCAAAGAATGAAGATTTGTATCTAGAGAATAATTTCAAGAAATTACTTTCTAGAATTCCCAAGGCCGATGCAGATGAATTTCGTAAGGATACAGTATCTTTGTTTAGAACGCTTTCCAATGATGAGTTGGTTGGAAGAATCATATTGATAATGGAAAATATTTTGGCTAAGATGACATCACGTTCGGATTTATATACGGAATCTGAGAAAGATGGAATCGCACTCGGGCTTTCCATTCTCGTTCAAGGTCGAGATATTTTGGGTAGCTTGGAGAGCCATGAGAAAGAATTGATGCTTGATGCAATTGAAACAATAGAACGAGAATACTTTGAATCCTGTTTGGTGTTTTAGAATTGTCACGAATGCAACGTCAATCAACCCTGTCTTAAATGTTCGAATTCAAACATAAGAATATCCTTGATACAGACCAATTTTCGAAAGAAGATTTAGACTTTCTAATCACAAAGACCAAGCAAATGGAAAAGTTACTTGAGTCGGGTAAATCATTTGGAATTCTTCGAGGCAAGTTGCTCGCCTCACTTTTTTTTGAAGCATCAACAAGGACGAGGCTTTCTTTTGAGGCTGCTATGGAGAGATTGGGTGGAAGAATTATTTCCACTGTAGGCTTTCAGTTCTCATCAATATCCAAAGGTGAGACTTTGTATGATACAATGAAAATGGTTGAAGCGTATGCAGATATTGCAATCATTCGCCATCCAGTAGAAGGCTCGTCTCGCATAGCTGCGGGTGCTGTTTCCATTCCAGTAATCAATGCAGGGGACGGGGCAGGTCAGCATCCAACGCAGGCACTCTTGGATTTATATACAATCATAAGCGAGAAAGGGACAATCGATGGTCTATCTATAGCTTTTATTGGAGATCTTAAATACGGACGAACGATCCATTCTCTCATCAATCTATTACGACATTATAAAGTTCATTTGTATCTTATCAGTCCGGACGAATTGAAGCTTCCTGATAGTTACAAGAAAAATCTTTCCGGTTTTCCAATTAGCTTTGAAGAAACCAAAGACATCAAAGCTATTTGGGATTGTGATGTTGCCTATGTTACTCGAATTCAAGAGGAACGATTTACCGATCATATGGAATATGAAAGGCTCAAGGAAACTTACAAAGTCAACAAAGAATTGATTCTTGCATCCAAAAAGAATACAACTGTTCTGCATCCATTGCCTCGCGTGAATGAATTATCGACAGATATTGACGACTTACCTAATGCAGCTTACTTTCGTCAGGCGAAGTATGGTGTTGTTATGAGGATGGTTCTTTTGTGCACCTTGCTCAAAGTTCCTTTTGGTGATTGATTAATTCAAGAATCGAATTTATCCTTTCGAATCACTTCTACATCTTGACTGAATACGATAACTCCATATAAGTCAAAATACAATTCACCCATTAACTTCATAAGATTTAAAGCGGTCTCTTCTCGCAGAATTGTCTCAATTCGAACATTGCTTCCTTCCCAAGCATTATTTCTCACTTGAGAAATTCCTTCTCCTGAAGCTGGACTGATTGTGTATCCTTTGATACCAAGACTTTTTATATTCTCGATCACATCTTTTTCCATCGTATCTTGAATGATGATTGTAACTAATTTTCTTTTTTCTAATTTCATTTTATACTCCGTATACCATTCCAGCGATTTTGTAATAGAGAGGAATTCCAAAGATCACATTGAACGGGAAAGTGATCGCAAGTGACATGGACAGATAGTAACTTGGATTGGCAGTTGGCAGTGCCATCCTAACAGCCGCAGGCGCTGCAATGTAGGATGCAGAGGCACATAAAGTGGCAAAAATTGTAGCCCCGCCTAATGACAAACCGATCGCATGGCTTGCAAATAATCCAAGAATTGCATGCAATACAGGCATGATGATTGCGAATAGGAAGAGATAGATTCCAGCAGAGAGAGTATCTTTCAATTTTCTCCCAGCAACAATTCCTGCATCCAAGAGAAACAACGTTAGAACTCCGCTGAATGGGGCATCAAAAAGAGGAGCAATTTTTGTAAAACCTGTTTCGCCAGATAGTAAACCAATCAAAATCCCACCCATAAGCAGTATGGTTCCCTTACCAGTCAAGAGTTCGTGGAGAATTCTTCGCATAGATGTTGTTTGTTGGGTATTGTATTTTGCTGCAAGAAAAAGCGCAATGATGATAGCAGGTATCTCCATAATCGCGAGAAGAGCTGGCATAAAACCTTCAAAGCTTACTTTCAGAGTTTCTAGATAAATGATTGCACTGCTAAAGGTCACAGCAGAAACGCAACCGTAATGAGCTGCAATTGCGGAAGCATTGATTCCATCAATTTTTAGTAAGTTTTTTAAAATATAAAAGCACCAAATGGGAATTGCGATACAAAATGCAATCGCAACCAAAAAGATCGGATAGACTTCGATAATAGAAGATTTGGATAATTTTACTCCACCTTTGAGACCAATTGCAAACAATAGATAGATTGTGAGTCCCAGATAGAGACCGTCAGAAAATTTGAGATCGCTTTTCAGAACAGAAGCGATGATTCCTAATAAAAAAGCTAGAACCATCGGAGTAAGAAAAGTTGCACTGAGACTAGAAAATAAATCCATGAATACCTCCAAATATACCTAATCTTAACTGATTCTTAAATAATCATTGGATCCAATTCCTTTTGATCTCATGTTAGCAAAGAACCTAATCGGATAATCAATTCATATTGGAATTTTTGCCGATTCAAAAACTAAACTTTGTATTTTTTTTCTGTATTTTAGAATTATTTTTGAATTCTTGGTATAGAGACGCTTTCCACAGCGGAATCAAATTACCAAGGATCGAGTAAACGCATGGCTCATATCAATGAAAATTATTTAAAATTAAAAGCAGGATATCTTTTTCCAGAAATTGGAAGAAGAGTTAGAGCTTATTCAGAAGCAAACCCAGGCAAGAGAATCATTCGTTTAGGTATTGGTGATGTAACGCTTCCACTATCCAAGTCCATTGTTGAAGCTATGATTGGGGCATCCAAAGAAATGGGATCGAGTGAAGGTTTTCATGGTTATGGTCCTGAGCAAGGTTATGATTTTTTGATTCAGAAAATTATTGATAATGATTATGCACCTCGAGGTGTTAAACTTTCTATCGATGAAGTTTTTGTATCGGATGGTTCCAAGTGTGATAGTGGCAATATCCAAGAGTTGTTTCCTGTTGATGCAAAGATTGCTGTGACTGATCCTGTGTATCCAGTATACGTTGATACAAATGTCATGGCTGGAAGAACAGGTGAAGTCGGAAGTGATGGTCGCTATGATCGTATCATCTATATGCCTTGCACTGCAGAAACGGGATTCCAACCAGATTTCCCAACTGAAAGACCAGATATAATTTATTTATGTTTTCCAAACAATCCAACGGGAATGGTTGCAACCAAAGAAAGATTGGCAGAGTGGGTTGCTTATGCCAAGAAAAATAATTCCATCATTCTTTATGATGCAGCCTACGAAGCATTCATTCGTGAAGATCATATCCCTCATTCGATATTTGAGATTGAAGGTGCTCGAGAAGTTGCAATGGAATTTAGATCTTTTTCCAAGACAGCAGGGTTTACTGGTCTTCGTTGTGCTTATTTAGTTATCCCTAAAGAATTGAAGGGTACAACTCGTTCGGGCGAAGCTGTAACACTGAATAGTTTATGGAATCGTCGACATTCAACTAAGTTCAACGGTGTATCTTATGTTACTCAGAAAGCGGCAGAAGCATGCTATCTTCCTGAAGGCAAAAAAGAAATCCAAGAGTCTATTCAGTATTATATGAAGAATGCTGACTTAATTCGCGAAGGACTCAATGCTGCCGGATTCGAAACTTTTGGTGGAATCAACGCTCCATATATTTGGCTAAGAACGCCTAAAGGCAAAACATCTTGGGAATTTTTTGACTATTTGCTAAATGAAGCGCAAGTTGTTGGAACTCCTGGATCTGGATTTGGACCCGCAGGCGAGGGCTTCTTTCGTCTCAGTGCATTTGGCAAAAGAGAAGATGTCACAGAAGCATTGAAGAGAATTGCGAGTTTGTAAGTTGTAGTGCATACCTCCCCAGCGCCCAGTGGCTAGTTTGGTATGCCAATCCTAGAGCTTTTTTTTAAGGAGGATATGGAATAATCTATCAGTGAATCAAAAAGAAGTTTCCAATAAATGTTGATTGTATAATTCTAAAATGATGAAGAAATTTTTTACAATTTTAATGGGTATTTTTTATATAGTGGCAGGGTTGAATCATTTTGCCTCACCTGAATTCTATCTCAAAATGATTCCACCGTATCTGCCGAGTCCAGAACTTCTCAATTACTTGAGCGGTGTTGCAGAAGTTGCCCTTGGCATTGGAGTATTTATTCCCAAGCTTCGTCTCTGGTCTTGCTATGGAGTGATCGCACTTCTATTAGCGGTATTTCCAGCCAATATATATATGCTGACAGAGGCTATGAACGCAACAAACCCAACAGTGCCTGTGTGGGGACTAGTCTTAAGACTTCCTTTCCAAGCTGTTTTTATATATTGGGCATGGGCAGTAAGAAAATAGAAAATGTTTCCAAATTTCTATGAATAAACTCACTTTTTCATTCTTGTTAAATTTACTAAGTATTGCATTCTGATTGAAAGCATTAGCTCATTGGAAGTCTAACTTTTTCTGAATAGACTTCCAATTTCGATCCAAATTGTTATTCTCTTAATAAAAATCAACGTTTGCGCGTCATGCCTTTCTTTAAACGAAATTTTGGAGTAGAATTCTGCATATTAATCACAGTCTCTATCAATTTCATTTCAGCTTCGTCTATGATTACAGAATGTTGAAGAAGAAAAGTCAGGAAGACGGACGAGTCTTCAACATTCATAGTATTTGCATCATGAATAATACAAGAAATCCTATTGCTATTTCGCTGTCTTAGAGACAGAGTTCTTTCTGCTTCTATTGAAAAGGCAGACTTCATTCCATTCACATAATCCTCCCATTGTACAAGCTTATCGATGGACTGTTTCAGTGACAAAAGGAATTGATCATTATAACTAGTTATGATCAAAGAAATCAATAAATTAAAATATTTATATAAAATCGAGTTCCTTGCGAAAACTTTCTCTCGATCATAAATAGAAAAATTTTCATATAATTTCAACAAATCATATATTTCTTTATCATCCGTTGCTAGAGAGTTGAAATAGTCTTCCCAAGATTTTGCATTTAGATTGATTAATAAGCAAGCTATAAAGACAGGATGCAGTTCAAGCTTTTTCGATTTTTCAAGTAACCTCAATGATTGCTCTGAATTCAATTTCTCTGACCAGAAAGAGTAATAATCAATGGGTCGCATTTCAGCTTCATTTAACGATAGGCCTGCAAGAATTATATCTAGTATATGCTCCAAAGGTAAATCCTTTCTACTCAGATAAACACTTATTGAAGACTCATTGCTAAAAAACCAACAATAGTAAATAAAGTAATCCTTAGTTTTTGAATTAGAATTTAATAGAGAAAAGAAATAACTGAGATCCTTTACTTTAAATAATTCTTCGATTCTTTCTTGAATGAACTTTATCGAACTTTCTTCCCAAAACTTTCTTTTGAAAAAATTTGTATACATTTAGTTGACCAACATTACAAAACTTATATAAGATTAGATGAAATTATTCTAAATAAAAATTGAATTCCTGTTGAAAAAATCAATTTGTCAAAAAATTATTTCCAATCATAGATTGAGGCAGCTTAGTGTTTGCTCCGAGCGATAATTGCCACAATTAATGCATAATAAATACATTTAATAGAGTAAAATTGAAACGGATGTTAAATTGTTTTCTGATTCGACTCGTCTAAAAAAATGATTCGAAATTATCCTGGAATTGAATATATGTGGGGATTTGTAATTTAAGATACAATTTGGGAAAAAAATCAGTTTTCGAATCCTGGAAACTATCTTACCTTAACATTATGAATCTCAAATTATTGAAAATGATCACGACATCTAATTTCAGAATTTTTTTTCTATGGATTTTACTGTTTTTATTGAATCATTGTACATTTGGAAGTGTTTATAGCCCTAAATGGAAAATTGGAGACTTTACTCACAGTGACTGTTTACTTTATTCTACATACGACATTTCTGTTGAGGTGAATCCGCTAGTCTATATACTGAGGTCTCACCAAGTTCGAGATGTGCTCGCATTTACATTGAACGAAGATGAGCAATCGGAAGAGTTTTCTTTTTTGGAGAATACTGCTCATTATATTTTGCTTGAAGACTACACAAATTATAGAACAGAATACAAATCAAATAATTTTAAGGTGAACAATTTGAATCAAGAATTGGAATTATTATATCAGTATGAAAGATCATTTTTGATTGATAGTTTTTTCGGAATTACATTTGAGAGACCCATTTTTATAGGTTATCCTTCGCGTAACTTTAGTTTTAAATTTACAAATAAATCTAATGAGTCTTTAAACATTTTTGAAAGAAAAGGAAAATTATACGGATTCATTTACAGATTTCCTAATTTGAAATCCTTAGAAAAAATAGAAATAAATGTAATCAAAGATCTCCAATTCCCAAGGCATAGCGCAGATAAGAAATATATCAATTGGCAAGATAATTTATATTGCAATAGGAATATATGATCAAGTTGAGTCTCTATTTTTTTTCTTGCTTATTTTCTACCGAGACAATCTAATATCAAGAAATGGAGAAAGGTAATGAAAAGCCAAATCAAATTCGCAAAGAAGATGTCGAGGAAGTTATTTCCTCTTAAGCCGACGAAGGTTAAGCCTTCGGCAAAATTGTATTCCCGCAAGAAGGGGAAGGATTCTAAAACGGATTCCTTCCCCTTCTTTTTTTGTGCTTAGCGTATTACCAATTCATTCAATCGACAGTTAAACTTCCATCATAGCTTTTTAAGGACACAGTTTATAATTTATTTCTAATATTCGATTTACAATACAGTATTGGATTTTAGATTGGATTTAATATTATGAAAAAACTCATTATTTTGTTAGTTCCTTCTTTACTATTATCATTAAACTGTATTCAGAATCTTGCTGAATGTCCTATGGACACTATCACTTTAAAGACAGAATGTGAAGCAGCGAAGAAAGAGGAAGAACAGAATCTATTACTCATTTTGGGAATAGCAGCTGCTTCGGCTTCGGCGGGAAGCTCTGTATCAGGGAATTCTCTAGAGGGCAAGGCATTAGAGTTTTATAATATTTTGGAATCTTATCGATCTAATGGATCTTACACTCTTACAAATGGAACAACACGTACATTCTTGAATTCTTCTCGATGCAGTGGAGGAACGGCTCAGAACCCAGCTCTCAATCGAGCAGCACAAAAGCACAATGACAATATGGTAAGATTGAATTTCTTTTCACATACGGGACAAGATGGCTCGACTCCTTCAAGTCGCGTTCGAGCAGAAGGCTTGAATGTTGGAGCAGGTGAGAACATAGCAGCTGGCAATGCAAGTGCAGAGAATACTTTCAATCAATGGTGGAATTCTTCAGGACATCGATCGAATATTGAGAATTGCAATTATACACATGTAGGTATCGGATATACAGATAAGTCTACGATCAATACAAATGCACAGTATTCTCATTACTGGACCAATGTATTTGCGACGATTAGGTGAATTTTCGCTAATAGAATTTTAACATTATCTCTTGATTTAGAAAACTATTGAATTAGAAATATCTAGTTGAATGCCAGAAATGATACTTCGAAATATTTTAGCGGGTGACGATTATTTCGAAATCCCAATTTTATTTTTAAATTGATATCTAGTTTATAAATTTCTTCTGTCTATTGAATACATGAAGCATTTATATTTTTGGATTTTGTTTATTTTGACCATTTCCCTTTATGCGGAAGATAAACCTTTTCTGGAATTGGATGTTCTAATCTCCAATGATTTAATATTTCGAGGTGAATCCTTTAATGGTGCCTTGGTAAATGATAAATACAATACTAAGAGTTCATCCTACTCGGACGCATGGAACTTACAACCTGAGCTTCGATTTTTAACACCGATTGATGGTTTAGTAGTATTTCTATGGGGAAATATCAATCTTCAACATTATGGCGACCGAGACAGTGATCAATATTTGTTCCAAAATGGTGCAGGAGAGCTTGATCGCACGAATGAAATTCTTGGAATGCTGAACAATGGAGATTTGGGATTTGATCCCAATCAAGTGAAACGATATAAAGAAAAAAATGGAGCAGCACGTTGGAATAGTGCATTTTTGGGATCTGATTATTCTTGGGATACACGGCTTGGAGGTCTTAGTTTTGGAACTTGGTTTTGGGCAAGTTCCGATCCCGCAAGCAAGTATATATGGCATGAATGGTTTTTTAGATACAGACCACCCATACTCAGTTTTCTCAATCCAGAATTCGGTTTTTATATAAATACTTCTGCAAGTAACCAAGTGAATGCTTTGCAGCAGAACAGCAATGTAAATGGTCAAAAATATATTTCTCTAGATCTGGAGCATAGCTTTTGGGAAGGTAATTTGATTGAAGTTGAAGTATCCAGCCATTTTGGTTATTTGAGCTAGACTCAAAAACCGTTAGGAATTGAAAAAAGCGGAACCCGTCCATAATATAGTTTTGGACAACAAAATCATAAAGGGGTTCCACCAATGAAAAATAAAAACACAACCACATCGAATAGTCAATCGAATATTGATAGTTTTCGATCTTTTTTAAAATCAAACATAGAAACTGAAATCCGAAAAAAATCCTTAGAATTTATCCAAGAGATCATGGAAGAGGAAATCGAAGCCCTATGCGGAAAAAGATTTAGCCGTAAAGTAGAAGAAAGTCTAGCATATCGTGCAGGTTCAGAGAATGTTTTTGTTCCAATATTGGGTCAGAAACATAAAATCAAAAAACCAAGAGTCAGAAAATCTGGACAAGAAGTTTTACTAGAAAGCTATGCAAATTTAAAATCCGAAGCAGATCTTGGAGAAATTGTTTTCAAACTGATGGTATCTGGTCTAACGACACGGCGATTTAGAGAATGCTTGAAAGATGTATCTGAGCAACTTGGAGTTTCAAAATCAAAGATATCCAGAGAATTTGTAAATGCTTCTAGAGCACATTTTAACAAACTGAATACGAGAAAATTTCCAGGCAAAGAATTCTTTTCCATTTTCATTGATGGTATTCATGTAGCGGATGAAGTGATAGTAGTTGTATTAGGTGTAGATAAAGAAGGACACAAGCATTTTTTGTCGGTGGTACAAGGCTCAAGTGAACATTCTGAAATAGTATTATCTGCTTTAAGGAAACTACAAGATCGTGAAATTTCACTTACTGAACGGGTTTTGGTTGTCTCAGATGGTTCAAAAGGAATTGAGAAAGGCATTAAGCAATACTTTGGTGAAAACTATGATCACCAAAGGTGTATTTTACATAAAATGAGAAATATAAAAGCGTGCTTGCCCAAAGAATATCATGATGAATTTCAAATTGAATATAAAGCAATTTTCAATTTGAATGAATACTCGAAGGCTAAAGAATCTTTGAAAGCAATGGAACATTGGTTAGGGAATATCAGTGAAACAGCTAAGATGAGTCTGTTAGAAGGTCAAGACAATCTATTGACTTGTCATAGAATCCAATTACCAATCGAAATTCGAAAAACATTTCAATCAACGAATCCCATTGATTCAGCCTTTTCACATCCAAGATTTCAAATGAACCGAGTAAAAAGGTGGCGTAAAAATCGAGACATGACAACACGATGGACAGCAGCTCTCCTATATGCACAAGAGCTTCATTTCAGAAAAGTAAAAGGATACAAAGAAATAGAAAAATTTCTATCCAATTATTTAGCCAATAAAAAAGTAATTGAAGAAAACTTTACAGAGATGAATATATCTTTATCCGCCTAATTGATTTCTAACGGTTTTTGGGACAATCTCGGTTATTTAATCAAGAATGATAATTTAAATCGCAGATCTGGAGTTTCAAATATCACAAACTCACTACGCTTTATAATTGATAAATTCTACTTCGGAGGTTCTTGGATATACAGACCGGAATTGGATGTCTATGATCGCTACGACTCCAATAGCAATGATGGCAGAATTGCCGATCCGTCCAAATTATACGGTCTCAATAATCAAATTATTCAAGATCAAATTTTGTCTTTTGTTTCTAATGATCCCGCAATGGCAAACATTGTGTATCAAAGTATCACAAGTCAGAAAATTGTTCGCAATCTTTTTGTAATTGAAATAGGATACAGAACTATTTTCTAACGTAAATATTTAACTCAATAAAAAATTTACTTGAACTCGCAATAAGTGATGAAACCAACTTTACGTCTAAATGTCCAATTGTATGTTGATATTAATGCAAGAAGACAAAGAAAAAAAAGAATTTGAACTTCATTCTTTAAGGAATTTATTGGGTGTCTCATCTGAAGATTTTCATTTTTTAACAAAATTAAATGTCGATGAGCTTGCTCTTTTAAAAAATCAAATTCTAACATCTATGCAAGATGGACAAAGAGAAATATTTGAGACTATAGCAAAAGTCAGTCGATTTATGCCGAATTTCCTGAATGCAAAAGTCTCGCATGATATTCTGGGACCTCAAATTACTGCAAACCTATCTTATTTTTTATCACCGAAAGAAGCGATTAGTATAGCCAGTCATTTCTCTACTTCCTTTTTTTCTGATATCATCGAACATCTTGTACCTGAAAGAATCAGTGAGATGATCGCATTGACACCATTTGATCAAATGCGTAGAGCTGTGAATGAATTGATCAATCGAGGGAATTTTTTTGTAATAGGTTCTCTTATTGATTATACTCCAATTGAGTCTGTGGACAAGATTGCTCGGGGAATTCCTAATCCAGATCATTTGATACTGATAACTTACAATTGCCAAGACAAGTCGCGAGTTCTCAAGCTTTTTCAAAATTTTGGAGAAACTCGCATTCTTGAAGTTCTAAAAGCTGGACTAAACCCAACTTTATTCGATCAGTTTAAAATAATTTTTGAACATGCAGATGAGTCTTTGCTTGAGTTCTCGAGAAAAACACTCGAGAATGATCCAACGGAACTTGCACTGTTCAATCAAATGGTTGTTAATCGATAAATTTGCCTAAAATGCAACAATTGTTTTTTTTATAAATACAATCATTGTCGTAGGTTTCTACGATTCCATTGATTCTCTGATTGAAGAATACTCATCATTCCTCTTCTGATGAAGATGAATCGTCGCCAGTAGTAATCCTAATTCTCGCTTTGGTTTCAATGTCGCAAGCCAGTATGGATGTGATTACCGAACTGATTGGACTTGGATTTTCTTCGCTGCATAATCTGTTTTTTTGAGTTACTGCAGCCGAAGACCTAACTGATTGCGCATAAGTAAAAGTGACAGCATTCGAGCAATCGTTTACATCAGCTTTTGAATAGTAGGTTGTCTCCTTGAGACCTATCGCAGAGCCCAAAATTAATGCCGATAGAGTATCAATTCCACTGGAAATCGGTTTTTCTGTAACTGATCGAACAGTTCCATTATTGCAAGTAATGCTCGAACCTACAGGATATTCTGGTGAACTTTCTCCTATTGCAGCACCAGTAAAAGCAGCAGCAGCTATTTGTTGGGTTGCTTCCTTACCCGTAATCGAGCTTCCACCGTCTAGTTGCTGACATTGAATCATACCCAATGAAACAATCATTACAAAGAAGGAAAACCTTAATATTTGAATATAATTCACGATGGAACCACCTTATTTTCGTAAATATCAATTAATTAATTCCAATACTTTAAAGCAAACAAAAATGCCTTTATCCATTTATTTTTTAAATTAATTTTAATTTCTAAGTTATTTTCAACAAACTAAAAAAATACCGAATCTCCTAAAAAAGTTATTGATTACATATATAAATATTTATATATGTGTATTTATAGTAAATTAAATGAATAAAGGGATGCCCCATTTTATTTGGTTTTTGTAGCTACTGATATATAGCGAAAGTTTATCAAATAGAGTTTTTTTTAAGTTGTATAGAATTCTGTACAAGGAGTCAGAAATTGTTAAAATACGCAATTCTCGGTTTTCTAAAATACCGACCCATGTTCGGCTATGAGCTCAAGCAAGCGATGGATGGGTCTATCCAGCATTTTTGGAATTCGAAGCTAAGCCAAATCTACGCAACACTCAAAACTCTAGAGGCAGAGAAAAAACTTCTTTCCAAAATAGAGAATCAAGATGATAAACCTGACCGAAAGAGATATACAATTACACAATCCGGGATCGCCGATTTGGACAATTGGCTTGCGACTCCACTTATGACTCTATCACAGACCAAGGATGAATTGTTGCTGAAGTTATTCTTCGGAGGCAGTTTAAATAAATCTGATATACTAATGGATTTAAGATTGATGCATAAGTTACACGAAGACAAATTAAAAGTCTATCAGACAACAACTAAGGAAATAATTCAAGCATCCAGAGAATCACATCCTGAATGGAAAAATGATACACTGCTTTGGGAATCAACTCGTCGAATGGGTGAAATGTATGAAGAAATGTACATTCAATGGTTGAATGAAACCATTCAAAATATCGAAAAAAAATGGAAAAACAAAAAATGAATTTGATAAGTCATAACCTCATTGAACGAAATAGTCTGATATCATCCAATCCGATCTCGATAATTGCTAGAATGTTTTTAATATTCCTAATTTTCTTTTCTGCAAATTGCAAAATTCAGTCAGAAGAAGAGGGAAGAGATAAGTTAGATGAATATTTCAAAGATACCATATTGGAATCCAAATATATCAAATCAGCATCAATCCTGATTCGATCTCCTAGTCTTAATTTTCAATTTGCAAATGCATATGAAAGACCTGGAGTTGAATCTGATGAGTCGCAACTGAAGCCGCTAGATAATCCAACGTTAATTCCATTTCATATCGCAAGCGTTGGTAAAATATTCACATCTGTCTTAATTCTCAGAGAAATCGAAAAAGGAAAATTGGATTTAGATACAAAAATAATTTCAATTCTCGGCAAAGATTTTCTTCGAGAGCTTTTTGTTTTTGAAGGAGTTGATTATTCAAATGAAGTTACAATACGACAGCTTCTTAATCATACATCTGGTCTGCCTGATTATTTTGAATCGTTCAATTCGAACGAAGAGAGAATGATTGATCTAATAAAAAAAGATAGAAATCGATTTTGGACACCTAAGGATCTCTTGAATTATACTAGAGAGAACCAATCAGCAGTTGGTATTCCAGGTAAACAATTCCACTATTCTGATACGGGCTACATTCTATTGGGATTGCTATTAGAAAAATTGAATGGATCTTCTTGGGAGGATCAACTGAAGCAGGAAATTTTTCTTCCATTGAATATGCAAAATACCTATGTGCATCTTAGATCGAAACCTTTAGTATCTAACCCTTATCCACTATCTACGATTATGTTAGATGAAGCCGATCTAACAAAGGCAGATAGCGTATCAGCTGACTGGGCAGGTGGAGGAATCATATCAACAACCAATGACCTTTTTCTATTTCAGAATGCATTGGTCTCAGGTAAAATTATAAGATTAGAAACGTATGAGTCGATGAAAGGTGAATACCTTTTCCATGATGGAATATTTTATGGGCTAGGGCTTATGACATTGGATTTTGGTGCCATGTCATTTTTTATGCCTAAGACTGCTATCTTCTATGGGCATTCTGGAATTTTGGGAACCCATCTTTTTTATTCACCGAAGCTTGATATGCATATCATTTTGAATATTGGTAGCAGTCATGATATGGAATCTAGTTTTGAGTTGTTATTTTATATAGTTCGCATTTTAGAAAATATATCAGAGCTTAAGACAAGTTTATAAATCGTTAGGAGGATTTTCGATTATGGAATTAGCAAAATTTGTGAATATCAAAGCGAGTGATAATAGCTTACAGATACTTGTAATTGTATCAATTGGATTCTTGATTCTCTCTTTGGGTGGACTCATTTTTGACAAACGTATCTTGGACTATTCTCCGATTTGGCTTAAGCCATTGAAGTTTGCGATATCAAGTTTAATATTTGCGATAACCTTTATAATTTTTAGTTCTTATTTTGACAAAACCAGAATTCTCTTTTATACGAATTGGATAATATCAATTTGTTTGACTATCGAGCTTATCATTATTTCCATGCAAGCCTACCGCGGACGAATGAGTCATTTCAATTATACAACCGTTGAAGATATGATTCTTTTTCAAATTATGGCAGTTGCAATAACTATTGTATGGATTGTGATG
Organism: Leptospira sp. GIMC2001; assembly: GCF_028462125.1. Taxonomy (NCBI): domain Bacteria; kingdom Pseudomonadati; phylum Spirochaetota; class Leptospiria; order Leptospirales; family Leptospiraceae; genus Leptospira; species Leptospira sp. GIMC2001. Next base: position 1,572,783 of record NZ_CP115468.1, read on the forward strand.
TCGGTCTATGTTTACAATTCTTTTCAAACACTAACGGGAAATGCAATACTTGATCATGGAATGCGAGTTGGTCTCTTGATCAGTTTCCTATCCATGGGAGTTGCCTTTGCGATGACAAAACCTGGAGCTGAACAAATTCAAAAAATCCAAGAAAACAAAAGTCCAATTGGTCTTACTCTTGGATCCCATTCTGTAAACGAGAAAGATCCATCGCAAAAAATTCCCTTTACCCGATGGGCGAAAACAGGTGGGGATCTAAGGATTGCTCATTTCTTTGGACTGCACGGAATGCAGATACTGCCTCTACTAGCTTGGATTCTATTCGCAATTGGTTTGCATAAATACTTGGCTATTGGTATAATTTATTTGGCTGGTATGAGCTATCTATTCGGAATCATTTACGTTCTCTATGCATCATTGCAGGGCAGATCGATCTATGAAATACTCCGCATCGGCTCATATTCCAGTTGAGAGATTTGGATGAGCAATTTTTCACCAAAAAAAAACCTAGGAAATTTTCCAAGTCTCCGATATTTCTAAAGGAGACATCATGGGAACTATAAGAATCATACTCGTTTTCTTTCTAGCAATTTTACAACTCTCCCATATCGGGGCAGTATCTCCAGACCAAACCAATCTTGGTATATTGATTGATGAGAATAAGAAGAATATCAATTTTCTCAATGTCTGTATGAGCAATCTTGCTCCGGCTCAAGAAAGTAAGCCATCTGGAGAAGCCGAAGGACAACCTGCTCAGAAAAATATTGACCACGACTACTATCGAATCATTCGAGATATCAACCAACTAGACTTCAATGGAAATATGTGGTATCTTCAAAGTAATTACAGTCTAGCATTCCGCCAATTGAGAGAAGCTCAAGGTAGAATGAAAGAGGGATATGAACTTGCTATTCAGAAGTATTTAGAAGATACTAGAGCTTTGCTTGAGTCAACTGCGCCTGCGATCATTCGTTCAGATGACAATGTTGCAAAGGCACTTCTCAGACTTGGGTTTCGTGATTTGCGAACTGGCGAAGACCGTTTTCTAATGGGATTCAATTCATCTCCCTATCAATATCGTTATAAAATTCTTTTGTATTCTGAAGGTATAACAATACTAAGACGAGGCAAAAGATACGCAATTCTTGCAATGCTTGCATCCAAAACTCCAGATGAAGACAAAGCGGAATACCAATATTGGTCATTGGATGATTTAAAGGAGGCTCGGGAAGAGCCCAAAGAACCAAATTATGATAAGGTCAAGAACAATCTGTCCAACTACGTTGATAATAAGAGGCTTGAACGCAAAGTTGTTCCACCAGCAAATCCTCAAGCAACTCCGCTTGATCTTTTCGAGCAACACGATGATAATTATGGAATGATTACAGAAAATCGTTTGGATTTGATTATGGAAGCAAATTTCGAAATCAAAGAAACCGATTCCATAGACCGAGAAAAAGTTCCGCCTATTCCTAAGTTCAATACGGATGGCACACCAAAGTATGAATAAGAAAATTATCCTATTTCTAATTTTGATTGCAGGACTGGAATTGGTTGCTTCTGGCACAACGCTTTCTATTCGAGAACGTAAAAAACAGATAGATTCTAAACTGAAAATTGTAGATGAAGTGGATATTGCAATGGGTGGTTGGAATCTAGAACGTTACTCTCAGAGATCTGTATCGATTAAGGAAAAATTGGATCTAGCCTACCGCGAGAACACCGCTGCCGAAATTGGGCGAGTGATGACATTTCTTGAGGGTGACTTGCATATGTTGCAGATTTCCTATGCGGAAGCGACTCTTCAATACAGTCAAGAATTGATTGAATCTTATGCTAGATCTCAGATCACAGCGACTCACGATAAGACAGCAAAAGATTTGAATCGAAAAGAAAAAGTTCAACGCTATTATGATATGGCTAAAAAAGAAAAAGAAAATGCCAAAAAATATTTAGTTATGAACAATCCGAATCTTTCTTTACATGCATTGAAACGTTCAATTTTGTATTCTTTTCATTCATATAGAGAAGCTGAGTTGGCTCTTCCTACCAAATACCACACAACTTATAGTTACTGGATGAAAGATATGATCCCAGGCTCGAGCCAAAACCTCGAAACGGGAAAAGTTCCTGCTTCCACATTCGAAGTTCTAAACTAACAAGATTCAATAAAAAATCTTTACCATCTTAGAGCATTCTTGGATATTGGGACAACGAATGCGGACTGAGTCTTTATATAAACATTTTATGCTCACACAGGTATCACATATTCCTGTGATCGACGAAGCAAGTAAGCTTATTGGTTTTCTCTCCAAAGAAAAATTGCAGATAGAAATGTCTGATCTTTCAAGGTCATCCATGGAAATAGAATCTATTCCTGAAGGATTTATTGACAAAGATCTTTCTGAGACTCTGATAAGCTATTTTTCCATTCATGGCAAAATTCCTGTTATCGATCTTCAAGGGACTCGAAAGGACAGTTGGGATAAACCAAGACTACTTGCCGAATATTCGAAAATGGCGACCAATGAACTTGCTGCCTCAGAATTGGAATCCGAACAGACTGTTCGTAATAGATCCGCACAAGGTGATCGAAATTCTGAATCGCGGGCAGACCAAAAGGAATCAAAAGAAAAAAATCCAGTTCAGTGGTTTATGCAATTGATTTTGGAAAGTTTTAGCGATCCGCTTTTTGCAACGGATTTAGATGGTCATACGATTTTTTATAATGAGAAATTTGAGAAAGGAATTCTAAGCCAACCTCATTTCCGAAATAGTGTATCCTTTGCGGAGAGATTTCTTCGTGATCTAAACAAAGACGTATTCGCTGGATTTCTCAAAGCAAATGATTTAGATATCAATGCAAGCAACGAGCATGGAAAAGTTCTACAGACTCTTCTACCCAAAATAGGATATATGGTACGAATTGTAACTCTCTCTCAAGCGGACAAAATGGTCGGTTATCTCTACCATTTTAGTTTACTTAGACAGAGTATCCAGAATCAAAATGATGAAGGATTTGTTTTTCCATCTTTGGAAGAGGCTTTTGCCAATAAATTGCCTTTAGAGTTAGTCCTCAAAGAGACGGAGAGTTTTTACATCTACCAAAGTCTTCTGCGAAATCATAGAAATGTATCACATACTTCTGATGAATTGGGAATTCCTAGGTCCACTCTTCAGAATCGGATTCGATTTCTTGAGCTGGAAAAAAGATTCTCGAATCATTCCAAAGATCCGATTCCACGAAAAAGGGCACCTCAATCTAGAACCAAGAAGAATGAATCGACTACAAAACCAACTGGCTCAGAGGATTCTAATTCGGATAATCGGAAATCCACTTCCCAAAAGCAACCTGCGTCTAAGAAAAAAATTGAATCTCAATCTAGAACTGAATCCAAGTTAAAAATAGAAAACAAATCTAAATTAGAAACTAAATCTAAAATACAATCTAAAACAAAGAATAAATCGAATTCGAAAAAGCAGCTAGAATCAAGCAATAAGATCAATAGAACCAAGAAAGCACCAAAGAAAAAGCCTTCAAAAAAAGCTAAAAAAAACAAATAAACCCTTGACTGTTATCCAATAGGCAAAAACCTTATGAATAGAAATGCTGTAATCAAGTGTTTCTACTTCTCAATACTAATCTATCAGGTTCAACCTGAAATTCCGAAATCTAACATCTTAAGAGAACCCATGTGAAGAACAAAAATGATTACCTAGAACAAGACGAAGCCGTATCCAACGGTGTTTCAACAGTTGAAACAGAGCCCAGTGAATCTCCCCAAGGACATCGCGGTAAGAAGCGAAGAAAATCCTTTGATGGCCAAGCCCCAGAGCCAATCGATATCGTAGAACTAAAAAAACGCAGCATCAATGAAATGACCGAGATTGCAAAAAATCTTGGAGTTGAGAACACTCATGGTCTCAAAAAACAAAATTTAATCTTTGCTATTCTCCAAGCTCAGACCGAGCGCGATGGACAAGTCCATGCAGCCGGCGTAATGGAGAAACTTCCCGAAGGATATGGATTCCTTCGGTCGCCTGACTACAACTATGTGCCAGGACCAGATGATATCTATGTATCTCCATCTCAGATCAAACTATTTGGATTGAGAACTGGTGACACGATCACTGGCCTCATTCGTCCACCAAAAGAAGCTGAGCGTTTCTTTGCTATGCTTCGTGTGGAGACGATCAACGGTTATCCGGTTGACCAAGCTCAGAAGAGAGCCCTTTTTGATAACTTAACTCCTCTCTATCCAATGGAAAAATTCCAAATGGAATTTGATCCATCCCATATGGACACAAGAATCATGGATCTTATGTGTCCGATTGGAAAAGGGCAACGTGCACTTATCGTTGCACCACCCAGAACAGGTAAGACAGTTCTTATGCAAAATATTGCAAATGCGATTACCAAGAATCATCCTGAGGTTGTTCTGATCGTTCTTCTTATTGATGAGCGTCCAGAAGAAGTAACGGATATGGCAAGAAATGTTAAAGGGGAAGTTGTGAGTTCTACATTCGATGAGCCAGCTCAGCGCCACGTTCAAGTGGCCGAGATGGTAATTGAGAAGGCTAAGAGGCTAGTCGAGCACGAGAAAGATGTGGTAATTCTTCTCGATTCTATCACAAGACTTGCTAGAGCTTACAACCAAGTAATTCCAACTTCAGGTAAAATTCTCTCGGGTGGTGTTGACTCCAATGCTCTTCATAAACCGAAAAGATTCTTTGGTGCCGCGAGAAATATTGAAGAGGGCGGATCGCTTACAATCATTGCGACGGCTCTTGTAGACACGGGATCTAGAATGGACGAAGTTATTTTCGAGGAATTCAAGGGAACGGGTAATATGGAGATCCATTTGGATAGAAAACTCTCGGATAAGCGAATTTTCCCTGCCATTGATTTCAATAAATCGGGAACAAGAAAGGAAGAATTGTTGCTTCCTCCAGATATTTTGCAGAAGGTTTTCGTGTTACGAAAAGTACTTTCCCCTATGAGCATCACAGAAAGCATGGAATTATTGTTGGAGAAAATGAGGGTTACGAAGACCAACGAAGCCTTTTTAGCCAGCATGAACACGAATTAATCCAGGAAATCCTTATGAAAGTAGATATTCATCCTAAATATGTAGCTGCCAAGATCAAATGTGCATGTGGTGCGGTTTATGAAACCAAATCCACAGCTGGTGATATCTCTGTAGAAATTTGTTCTGCTTGCCATCCATTCTTTACCGGTAAGGCTAAGATTCTGGATACTGCAGGTCGAGTTGACAAATTTAAGAAAAAATATAAAATGAAATAGATGATACTTGGTATCGTCTAATCTTTATATTAGTTTCGTTTAGGAGTTTATCATGAACAAGGTCATGGATTTTGACAAATACAAAGAGATCAACGACCAACGTCTAAACTACCACGAGATGGAAGATGCAACAGTTGTTTCTTATTATAGAAACACTGGTTGTGGCGACGGATACAGAATCTATTTAAAAATTGATGAGAACGATCGTGTCTCTGATGCAAGCTACACAACCACTGGCTGTGGTTTTGGCATCGTTGCTCTTGCTTTCGCATGTGAAGCAGCAAAAGGCAAAACTTTAGAAGAAATCAAAGCTCTAACTTCGAGTGATCTTGAATCCTACTTCGAATTCCCAGAGCGAAGAAAAAATTATCCCGAATCAGCGATTCAAGCTTTGCATAAAGCTGTCAATGATCATGAAACCGGACAAGGTGTCCCTCCTGAAAAGAGAATCACTAAATCTATGGCGTTGAACACATTGAAAGAGCAAGGCAATTTGGTGAATGTAAACCTATCAAGTGTTATGTTAGAAAAAGAAGATCTATCAAATGTAGATTTCACAAATGCTAACTTACACAATGCATTCTTGCAGACATCCAATTTCTCAGGTGCCAATTTTTCTGGGGCTAATCTAAAAGGAGCATTCTTCAACGGATCGAACCTTACAAATGCAAATTTTCGTGGAGCCGACCTAAGATGGGCAAAGCTCACAGGTGCCAATTTGGAAGGTGCGGACTTTACTGGTGCATTGTATGATATTGGAACTCGAGTTGATCCCAAGAACTTGCATATTTTTGATGTTATGAAGAAAGAAGGCAAGGATATCTATATGAAGAAAGAGGAAGCACCTGCTTGAAACCAGGAGATAAGGCCAAAATTTTAAAAAGAACCTTCCTCAATCAAGGAATCTTTGTGCATACCAATTCAACGGTTGAGATATTAGAAATCAATTCTGAGAAAATTAAGACCAAGTATTTGGATAAGGAAGGATTTCCTCATGAGATTGAATTCCTTCCGAATGAATTGGAACTTCTCACTTAGAAGAAATATTGACAGTTTGCTTTACAATCAGAATATTATCGCATACCATGGCTAAGGCATGCTGATTGAGTCTCATAAATCCAATAATCATTTACTTCTGACGATCATGGAAGATATCCTGATGGATAATTCTAGAAATTTTTTCCTAGAATTTGAAGGAATGGGAATTGGTAAAGATTTAGAAGTAAAGCATCTGAGTATCAATTTCGGAGAAGTTCGATTCTTGGATTCCTCTGGCATCGGAGCAATCATCAAGTGTACAAATCTTGCCAAAGAAAAGGGAATTGATATCACTGTTTTCAATCTCAACAAAACACTTTTTTCTGTTTTTAGATTATCTGGTTTGCAGCATATTTTAACCACCTTAACATTGAACGAATACATAGACAGATTTCCAGAATTTCAAAAATATTTGAGTAAATACCATGAATAGAATTCACTTATCCGTATCTTTATTGATCCTTACCTTCGTCCTGAATTGCGCATCGGGAGTGAATGCAAGGAAATTGATCCATCGAAGCTATAAGGCGGGCTATTACAGTCTTGAGGTTGATGCGATTGCAACTAGAGATAGAAGGCTTTTGGAAGAAAGTCCTTTAAAGCATCCTATCAAAAATATAACAGAAGATCAATGGAAAGGCATTCTTGGCAATTTGAAATTTAAGAAAGAAAGTTCCGTGGGAGATATGATCTATTATATTTTTCCAGAAGATGAATTGAATGATATTATCCCGGATCTCAAAGTTGCCGTATCGGATCTGGATGAGACAAAGACTTTGATTGTTATCACTAAATTCAACGATGTAAAAGGTGTAGTATCTAGAGATCTTCGAACCACTTTTCTTCTTTTCCAAAATAAAAAAGGAATCAATATATTATTTTCTGAGATTCACCAAGATATGATCGGAATTGAAACATCGAACTATTATGAATGGTCGGTTATTCCCGAGATTCAATTTCGCAACAATTATGATCCGATCAATATTGTAGAAAATAAATTCTTTGATTTTGCTTTAGTGAATGGTTTCAAGAATCGGATGTGGTTGCAGTTTGACACAACTGATCCATCAAAATTCAAATTCGAAAAAAGGAAAACAGAAGAGCCTGAGATTGATAAAGAATCGAACAAGCTTGCCGAAGATTCCAAAAAACCAAAGTCAGAAATTATCATTCGCGACGTCGACTAATCGACATTAGAATTAAATTTTAGCCGAATAGCTGAGTGTATTTTTGGATCATTAGGTTTGATTCAATTATTTTGTTATTTACAATTTTTATAAAGTTTTTTCTAGCTCTATCCACTTTTACTTCCAATTTTTAGAAATACCTTTCTAGCCAACTGAAAGCTGGCGAATCCTATCAAAAAATCAATCCAATAATTCAGATAAATTTAGTTGACTTTCCCGTATTTAAGGAGGAAAGTATTGTTAAGATATTTCAACTTAGAGAAGAATTGAATCCTAATCTGATTCTCACCAACGATTTTAAAATTGTATATGTTGAATTATGGCGTTTTCAAAAAAAACAAGTCGATAAACTTTCGAATACCCAAGAGATTTGGCTATGGCTATTCAATAATATACATAAGGCGACGTAGGATGATATGTTAAAGGTTTTGAAACAACAACCAGACTTGAAAAACGCTTACGGAGTTCTCGAGCTTTATTCAGCCGATCCTGAGATGAGAAGGCAAGTTGAAGAAAGACTGCGAACAGATCAAAATTATGTATATCAATTGGCAGCTAGGTATCAGTTAGGTCTCGAAGAAGGTATTGAAAAAGGTATCCGTGATAAAGCATTAGAGACTGCCAAAAAAATGTCAAATCTCGGTATCGCGATGAATCAGATTTTGGAAATTACTGGCCTTAAGGAAGTTGATTTAAAAGATTTGGTGGAAAACGACTCAAGAAAAATTTAAATTAGTTTTAATTCTGCAGAATTGTGTAGGTATATGACTGAATTTTGAATTGACTATAGAATTCTTCTGTCTTGCTCATGGATGTTTGAAATTCTGTAAAAATGACACTATAAGGAAGACAAATTGGCAAAAAACAACTACAGCTACGAAAAGCGCCAAAAAGACCTAGCTAAGAAAAAAAAACAAGATGAGAAGCGTCTAAAAAAACAAAATAAAGGTGAACCAGGATCTGAAGGTTCCGATGAATTGAACCCATCTGTTTCAGAAAATTCCGATGAAAGTCCAAAAGAAATGGATCAGCTTGATACAGCCCCAACATCTGAATCAGATTCTATAGTTCCGCAAGACTTAGACGAAACGACTTAATCTCATTAAGCTCCCATTTCTTAAGCAACCGACACAATAACATTTTTTGTGTTGGGACAAACCTCATTTTCTCTATTAGTTATTTAAAATACTAAAAATTGCGATTTATTGCGAAATTGGCATTAATACTCTATTTAGAAAATTCTATATTTCTAAAATATATGATTTTCAACATTATTGTATTCAATAATACTATATTTTCAATATAGCTAACATACAAATACGTAATGAGATAATCAACCGACTATGAAATATACAATTTTTATTTTAATTTTTCTAACAGCGATAAACTGCTACAATAAAGACTCTTCAGATCCTGGAAGTACAGAATACTGCAAAAATATCGGATTGGCAATGGGTGATAAAGAGTGTGAAATGGAAGATGATCATTATACTAGAAGTTTTGAATACTCAATACTCGCTTCCATAGGTCGTTGTGCCGATCCAAATTCTGTTAAAGATTTAAACGGACATTGTTTTGTTGAAAATAGAAGTGATCTATTTCGTATAGTTAATGAGACTGCTGATTCTATCACTATATCCAAGTTATCTGCTAATCAAGTTTCTAAAACACAGAATGTCAGTATTGCGAGTGTATGTATTTTTGATTCGGAAACGACATTGGATACAAGTTCTATTTACAAATCCATATTTGAATACAACCCAGATACAAGATCCGCCACAAAATTACTTCATAAGCAAAATCCAACTGATTCTGCTCACAAAGAGTTGATCAATGCGCGTGATAGCAGGTTTAAACAATATTTAGTACCTCTAAAGATTGATCAGAATATTACCGCGAAATGGATCGTAACTTTTTCTGGATTGTATAGTTCTTGTGAGAGGAGTGTTGGACTTTTTGATCCCCCGGAATTTCATTTTTTTCTGGCAACACGGTACCAGATTCTAGAGGTAGTGGAATGACATATTTTCCCCTGAATATAGATATTGAAATCCTAATTTCTATCTTAACAAGTTGTCACGATAAGTGAATATCAAAGAATGAAGTGATTTCCTGTAGGTGAGTTTAAACATAATTTTTCATTTGTCTTAGAGTTAGTCCGCAAGGGTGAATAGGTAGAAATACTTTTTGGTCGGAATAAAAAACCCATAGCGAAGATAATTGCCATAAATTCCAACAAGGCTGGGAAAAGGAAAATTGGAAATAAAAGTAATTACAATCCTATGGTGATGATTATAGTAATTGTTTCATTCATCACCAATCGGACTATCTAGCAATTTGTCTTAAGCTATAGCCGTCTCACATCTTCTGCATAATTTTCCTGCTACCATATCTCTCGTATGTCTCCAACATCTTGGGCAGGCTTCTGATTGTGGTAAGACTACAGAAAATTGGTATTCGGTTCCTTGCAATTGCGATACAACTTCTTCGGAATCGCTTTTTTCAAAACTGACTTGGCTTGTAACAAAGAAGAGTTCCAATTCGGATATATCAAAATTCGAAAGAGGATTCACATCATCTTTGTTAGGTTTTATGGTAAGCTTTGCATCTAAAGACTTTCCAATCTTTCCTGTTTTTCTAGCTTCTTCTAGAACTTTTTGAGCCTCATCTTTGGAAGCAAAAATACATTCCATGGATGATTCTAAATTAGGATCTTTTAGATGGTCTATCTTTGGAAAATCATTTAGAAACACAGACTGAGCAAGTCCCGCTTCTTTCCAGACTTCTTCTGAAGTAAAACTTAGGATTGGAGCGAGTAGTGATGTTAGAGTCTTTAGAACGATCTTTAGAGCAGAAACAGATGAGTTTCGTTCAAGTGAATCCTTGCTATCACAGTACATTCTGTCACGAATGATTTCGAAGTAATCTTGTGATAGATCTACTGTGCAGAAGTTAAGAATTCGGTGGTAGACAATATGGAATTGATAGTTCTCATAAGCTTTTTGAACCTCATCCGAAAGAGTTGCCAATTTAGAGAGATAGTAGCGATCAACATTTGTCATTTGTTTTGGATCGATTGAGTCGTCTCCCACAGAGGTATTGCCCAATAGATAACGAAAAGTATTTCTTAGCTTTCGGTAATTTTCCGCAACAGCCTTGATTCCATCCTTGCTTGCCTTCACATCATCACGGAAATCAAGACTGGAAATCCATAATCTAAGAACATCTGCTCCATAGATATCAATTACATCTGTCGTAGGGTCCACTCCATTGCCGAGAGATTTAGACATTGCATGTCCTTTCTCATCTAGGATATATCCATGAGTTAACACCGATTTGTAGGGAGGAATGCCACGAAGTGCCATAGACGGCCATAAAGAAGATTGGAACCAGCCTCGATGCTGGTCAGATCCTTCTAGATAGAGGTCTGCGGGTGGAGTTGGTTTATTCGTAGATTCCTTGTTATATGAATCTGGGAATACAACAAAATTGGAAACCCCAGAATCAAACCATACATCTAAAATGTCTTTGTCTTGGACAAGATCGTCTGATCCACAGCCCGTACATTTTGTATTTTCTGGTAGTAGCTCTTTCGCGGTTTTAGTATACCATACTTCGATTCCTTCTTTCTGAACAAGCTTTGTGAAAAATCTTATGGATTCTTCATTGATATGGGGTTTCTCACATGATTTACAGGTGAAAGATGGAATGGGCACTCCCCAATTTCTCTGTCTTGATAAGCACCAGTCTGGCCTGGATTGCACCATGGAACGAATCCGAGTGATTCCCCAGTCAGGGATCCATTTTACTTTATCAATTTCTTCTAATGCGTTCTTTCGAAGATCTTTCTCGTCCATAGAAAAAAACCATTGAGGAGTTGCACGAAAGATCAAAGGTTTCTTAGATCTCCAACTATGCGGATAAGAATGTTGGAACTCACTAAAATGTAGCAATTTTCCTTTTTCTCTTAGTAGATCGACTATCTTAGGATTGGCGGCAAAAATTTTCTCACCTTGCATCATCGGGAATTCGTCTGTATATTTTCCATACTGATCTACAGGACTAAAAGTATCTAAACCATATTCGAGACCCACTTTATAGTCATCTGTTCCATGTCCGGGTGCAGTGTGTACGCAGCCGGTTCCAGCTTCTAGTGTAACATGGCTTCCGAAAACGGGAATGGAATCTTGTTCTAAGAATGGATGGCGAAATACAAATTTGCTCAATTCATCATTAGTTAATTTTTTCTTAAAAGTAAATTGAACTCCAGTCTTTTGTGTAACAGATTCGATCAATCCATTTGCAAGGATTAGATCACCAAAATCTGTAGTTGAATAAATAGAATATTCTAATTCTCGATTGAATGCGATGGCAAGATTGGCAGGCAAAGTCCATGGAGTAGTTGTCCAGATAAGACAGGACGTATTGTTCATTCCTTTAACTGGAAATAAAACATAGATTGACGGAGAAGTATGATCTTTGTATTCAATTTCTGCTTCCGCATGAGCAGTTGCCAAATCGATACACCAATAAACTGGTTTTTTGCCTTTATAAATATAGCCTTTGTTAAATAGATCACCAAAGACTTCGACAATTTTTGCCTCATAATCTGGGCTCATTGTTTTATAGAGATGATCCTCATCCCAGAAACATAAAAATCTGTCGAGATCGCCTCCTTGCTTCTTAACAAAACTTTCTGCATAGTCGCGACATTTTTGTCTTAGGTCACTCGGTGAAATATTTCGAGCTTCTTTGCCTAGATTCTTTAGCACCTGAACTTCAATCGGAAGGCCATGGCAATCCCAACCTGGGATCATATCTACTTTGTAGCCTGCAAGTGATTTGGATTTGATGATGATATCTTTTAGAGTTTTATTGAGTGCATGTCCTAAATGAAAATTCCCATTGGCATAGGGAGGCCCATCGTGTAGGTTAAATTCCTTTTTCCCTTCGTTGCGGTCTCGCATTTTGTGTAGGATTTTCCCATCTTTCCAAATACGAATCTGTTCTGGTTCCCTCGTTGCTAGTCCCGCTTTCATTGGGAATTCTGTCTGAGGGAGTAAGACCGTATGTGAGTAGGGATTTTCTTTTTCCTGTTTTGCCATAGCTACCAAGATTTTACGGTTTCCTCTTAAATAAACTGAAAAATTCTAACTTTATGTCTATGGAATTTAATGAAGCGGAGAAATTAGGTCTGACCAAGGCAATTTATGGAAGAAGAGATGTGCGTAACTTTCGACCGGCTCCTGTTTCTAAGAAAATATTAAAAAAAATTCTAGAAGCTGGACACAATGCACCCAGCGTGGGCTTCTCTCAGCCTTGGAACTTTTTTCTAATCTCCAATTCCGATACAAAAAAGTTGGTTTATGATCATTTCACCAAAGAAAATAAGAAAGTGATTCATTCCATGCAAGGTGATAGATCCGAAACATATGCATCCCTCAAGCTCCAAGGACTTCTTGATTCTCCCCACCATCTTGTTGTTACATGCAATCAAGAAAGAAACCCAGACAATAGACTTGGCAGAACAACTGTAACGGATTCCGACATCTATTCAACTTGTCTTGCGATACAAAATATTTGGCTTACCGCAAGGAGTGAGGGAATCGGCATTGGTTGGATGAGTATCTATGACCCGATTGAGTTGCCTAAATTGTTAAAAATTCCCGAGGAATATAAAATTATCGCCTATTTATGCTTAGGTTATCCCGTTGATTTTCCTGATAATCCTATATTAGAGTCAACTGGATGGGCAAGACGGGAAAATCTTTCAGATTTAGTTTTTGAAGAAGAATGGGGTGAGGCCTCTAACATTTTTACAAATGATTCGGAGAAAAAATCTACTCAGTTGCAAAACAATTTCATCAATACGAATAATTTTGAATTTGATCCTGAAGCTTTTCTTGAGCGGATGAATTCTCTAACCAAGCCTATGGGAAGCTTAGGGGAATTGGAAAAAATTGCATTCCAATTGGCGCGGATTCAGAATACCAATCATCCAACTATACAAAATAAAGCTGTACTCATTGTTGCAGGTGATCATTCTGTCGCCGCAGAAAATATCAGTGCCTATTCACAAGATACAACTTACAAGATGGTATATCAATATCTTGCGGGTGGTGGTGCAATTTCAAGTCTTACACGCGGAGTTGGAGCTAAACTCTATATCGCTGATCTCGGAGTGAATCATAGTTTTGCAACACACGCAAATCTAATTGGAAAAAAAATTCGAATGGGAACTCGTAATTTTTTGCAAGAAGATGCTCTAACTTTAGATGAAGTGAACTCGGCTATTGAAGTTGGAAAGAACTTATGGAATGAAATGGACTCAAGTATTGACGTACTCTCCTTGGGTGAAGTGGGAATTGGAAATACAACTGTCTCTGTGATTCTAGCTTGTTTTTTCTATGATTTAGATCCCGAGGAAATTGTGGGTCGTGGAACGGGAATTGATGATTCGCAGTTGAGAAAGAAAATTTCAGTTGTTGGGACAGCACTAAAGAAATTCAAAAAGCGCGTTGTAAATAGTGAAAGTCCAGGAATTGAAGCACTTGTTGCAGTGGGTGGACTGGAAATTGCTGGAATGGTCGGAGTGATTCTTGGTGCAAAGAATATACCCATAGCAATAGTGTTAGATGGACTTATCTCGACGATGGCAGCTGTCATCGCCTTAAAGATAGATTCGAGTCTTCGAGATAAGCTTCTTTTCGGACATCTATCTTTCGAGAAAGCACATAAATTGGTTCTAGATCGGCTGGGGGTCAAACCAATTTTGGACTTACAATTGAGATTGGGCGAAGCTACGGGATCTACTTTGGCTATATCGATTCTGGAACAATCTGTTCGTTTCGTAGATGAGATGAAGACTTGGGATGAAGTGAATTGGAATCGGCTAGATCAACATAAATAAACAGGTAGATTGTAATAGATATATTTATTTATCTTCGGATTCTCTTCTCGCCAATTCATCTCGAACAGTTTTTTGTTTTTTTGACAATCTTTCAAGATGATCTTCTATGATGTAGCCATAGTTTAATTTGCCTGTCACTATCTCGAAACGTTCGGTCTCAATGGTTCCAATATCTAAATCAAAAGGAATTTCATTTGCTGTATCAGCATGTTCTCTTGCTTTCTCCCAATAGGGAACAGCTTCTTTATAGAATCCTTCAGCTATCTGGAATGAACTGTTTAAGTCTTCTGCGAAGTCGAGATTGTAGAAATACAAATGTCTTTTGTCATACAGAGAAGCAAGCCTCATATAGGAACGCATGATTCTCAAATTCAGATGCATGAAAAGTAAATTTCGATATTTATAATATTCTTCTTCACTTTCGATTTTACATAATGCATTTCTTGGATGGCGGAATTTTTTCTGTAAAGCAATCTTTAGGAAATAAATATCGCGCCTCAGTTCATTTTCTCCGAAATGTTGCTTCAATCCAACCAATTCGTAGAAGTCTTCTAAATTGCGTGGTTCCCATTTATGGAGTTTGTACGGAATCCAATCCGAAAACTTCATATAAGGTCCGTTTTTTTCGTATTCGTAATTATAATCTAGATCTACTTCGGAATGGATATGTGCAAATGTCCCAAAGAAAATAATGCAAAATATAAATAAGATTCTAGAAGATGTCACTTCTATATTTTCGGAAGAAATCTAGGTTTCGATTAGGTTTTGCTTAGGGAAGTTGAAGTATTTTCGGCCAGATATGATTGTCAAAATCACGATTCACACGAACTTCACCTTTTTCATTAAAATGGATGCCTTCGGCAAAATGATCCAATGGATAGTTCGCGTCTGGAAAAGGAACCCAGTGAACATTCTTTCTTTTGTCGGCTCGTTCGAGAAATCCCAATCTCACTTCCTTATACAATCGCGTGGAAGTAAATCCTTCAGCATGAGGAACTTCTAGAAGTATGACTGGAATATTCAAGTTTTCGCAATAATCCAAAAATTCATCCAAAGTCTGCAGATCAGCAGATTCCTGGTTTAAAATTTTGACTGAGCTATCTACAGTTTCTTGGATCATATCAAGAGTGATCCCTGGAGGAATCTCCAAATAGGTTCCCAGATTCACCTGACCATAAGTTTCATTTGTCAACTCAGCTAATTTTGTATTCGATTTATAATAAGGGAAATCTCCCTCTAAGACTTCTCGTCCTTTCATTCCTGTAAATGTTTTGTCTAAACCGTCTCTATGCCGTACACTTGGTACAATATTAGGTAGCGCTTCTTTGAATATAAAATAGGCTTCCTTACCTTCATACTGCTGAAGGTTCTCACTAATTGAGAAAAGATTCAACAATCTATGTTTGAAAAGTGCCCATATTTTTGTATCCACATTGAAACCAGATGTTTGCTGTGCAGGACGAAATTGTTCTGGGTCTAGAGCGAAAATAATTGCTTTCGGGCGTGCATTGTGTTCAAGATACTTGGCTACAAAATATTTTAGATACCTTGTTCCAGCTGCTGGAAGTGAAAAGTTGTAAAAACTAGGGGAATTGCCTTCTGGTTTTTTGCCTCGGATCGAAAGAGATCTTGAATCTCCTAACATGATATAGTCGAAATCATTCTTGGTTTCAGCGATTTCTTTTTTTAAAGTAGTATAGAAAACTCCTGTTGGATCGATGTAATCTGTCTTCGGATATAAACCTAGAAAAAGCTCGAAGCATAGTACAATAACTAGCGCCCAGAGAAATCCTTTAGATTCTTTAAAAAACGAAATAAATGAATTCATTTTTATTAAAATTCCCCAAGATTAGTATTGAATAAAAAAGTGCGACATACAACCCAACTCGAAATGGCAGCTTCCATTTAAAAATCGAAAATTCATCATTTGATTTGAATTGGCTTATCTCAACTAAAATGAGAAGTGCCGTCAATCGAATCAACTTTTGAAACAAAGAATTGTCCCAGGCGCCGAATTCAAAAAACAAATTATGGAATATCAATTTCGACTGCTCGAAAGACTCGGAGCGAAACCAGATTCCAGAAAAAGCAAAAGCGCAAAAAGTGAGAGTTGCTTTGAACGCATACTTCGTCCAGTAAATAGCTGGAATATGATCATAACCAAATTTCGGAAAGTATGGACTGAGAATTCTATACATAGAAGTTAAGATTCCATTATACAATCCCCATATGATAAAATTCCAAGATGCTCCATGCCATAATCCAGATATAAAAAAAATAAATAAGTTATTGATATGTTGCCTTGTTGCACTAACTCTATTGCCACCGAGTGGGAGATAGATATAATCACGTAGCCACGACATTAAACTGATATGCCAACGTTTGTATAAATCAATGATGTTCACGGCAAAAATCGGCAGATTGAAATTGCGCATCAGTTCAAAACCAAGCCACTTGGATAAGCCTCGAGCAATGTCCGAGTAACCAGAGAAATCACAGTAAATTTGGAAAAAGAATGCAAGCAGTGCTATGGTAATTTTACCACCAGACGGATCATCCATTCCAAAAACAGAATTTACTAAATCACCAATATTATCTGCAACAAATACTTTCTTGAAATACCCAAGTAGAATGAGAAATGCACCTTCTCGAAATTGAACAGGATTCCATTGTCTTGGCAATTGGATCTGAGGCAATAGTCTTGTTGCTCGCTCAATTGGACCCGCAACCAACTGTGGAAAGAAGGAAACATATAAAGCGAAATCAAAAATATCGCGAACTGGCTTTAACTCGCCTCGATAGACATCTATCGTGTAAGATAAAGTTTGGAATGTATAAAAAGAAATTCCGAGCGGCAAAATAATTTGTAAAGTATGAATATCTGGATTGAGTCCAAGTGCTGAAAGAAATTGAACTGCATTTTCTATAAAAAAATTGAAATACTTAAAGAAACCGAGAACAGAAAGGTTGCTTATTAAGGAAAATATTAGAAATGCTTTTTTCTTCTTAGGGTTGTCTGCAAATTTTTCAATTCCAAGTCCCGCAACAAAATCTACAAGTGAGGATAGAACTAGTAGCCCAAGAAATCTCCAATCCCAGAAGCCATAGAAAAATAAACTTGCAACAAGTAATAGACGGTTTTGTAATTTATGACCGCTGATCCAATAGAGAATCAAAACTACTGGAAAAAATAAAATGAAATCTATTGAATTGAAAATCATTGTAACTTAAGGTACCAGGAAAACGGATACAGAGACTAGTGTCAAAAAGATTCTAAGTCGCCGATCCATTGGTAACCAACTCCTCTTACCGATCGAATTGCTTCCGAATCTTGATCGTCTAAACTCTGTCTCAATCGAACAATCGAGTTATCAACCGTACGGTTTGTAGGGAATTTGTCTTCACCCCATAGTTGATCCAAAATCTCGTCCCTTGAAATGGTTCGATCTTTATTTGTGATCAGTAAATCAAGAAGTAGGCAATCACGCCGACTTAGTTCAATTACTTCACCGCTTTTCTTAAGAAGAGAAAATGCATCAAAACGTATTTCGATTCCTTTATAGTATATTTTCTTGCGATTGGACTCTTTCTTTTTTTCGAGAACTCTTTTCATTCTAATCAAAAGTTCTTTTAGATGAAATGGTTTGGGAATAAATTCTTCGGCACCTAACTCAAAACCTTTTAATCTTTCTGGAGCACCAGCTTGAGCAGTTAAAAATAAGAAAGCAGGAGATACAATCATGCGATTCATTTCTTCAGCCAATCGAAAACCAGATCCATCTGGAAGCCTGAGATCTAAGATGACCAAATCAGGTTCAAAATTTCGAACAGAATTTCTCGCATCATTCAATGTTGTTACCCAGTGAATTTGGTAATTTTCTTTTGTGAGTCTTTCAGATAGAGACTCTCCAAGTGTGATATCATCTTCAACAATTAAGATTTTTTCTTTTTTAGTTTTCATTTTTGTTTACGCACTTAGGAAGCAGAATAGATGCTTTGAAGCCATTTTCATTGGAAAAGAATTGGATTCTACCGTTCATTTTGTCCAATAGTTGCTTAATTATGTATATTCCGACGCCGCTTCCACTAGTATTTGAATGGCGAATGAATGGTTTTCCGAGATTTTGCCAGGATCCTTCGAAGCCTGAACCATTGTCTTGGATTTCAATTTTTATCTGGTTTTTTTCTGAGTTCGTAAATTTAATCTCAACAGATGTTGCTTTTCCATGTTTGTAGGAATTTTCAATTAGGTTTTTTAGGATTGATTCGATCGCTCGTTTATCAGTTCGAATGGGTTCATCGGACAAAATGTTCCAAGAAACAGAAGGGTAGTTTTCCGATAGAAATTCTTTAATATCTGATGCTTTAGTTGGTTCAATAAATAGTGATTCAGATCGCATAAGGCTTGCGAGATAGAAAGCCTTTTCCATTTGACTTTCGATTCGGTCAGATTCCTTGAGTGCTCTAATGAGTACTTGCGAATGTTTGGATTTACTTCCCAAGTCGGCTAGCAATCCTTCCACCTGCAGTCGAAGTCCAGCAAGTGGCGTATTCATTTCGTGAGTTACAGTTGAGAAGAAATCGTTAATCATTTTATTTCTTTCCAAGTCTCGATAGGAGAGCCATACAAGAAATGATCCTCCGATCGTCAATAAACCCAAGAAAAAAGTTCCTTCCATCCAGATCATTCTAGATTGTTTAGAAATTAAGTTTGCACCGAGACTTTTGTATGGTTCGCCCAACGCAGAAGTTAATTCTGAGATCAGATCGATTTGCCTTAGTGCAAGATTGAACCACCAAGCTCCCAAAGAAAAACTCAGGATGAGCCAGAAAACTGAAAGATAAATCCGGTTGATTTTTCGATCCATTGCTATTCAATAGTCTAAAACCTTGTGCTTTCTTGCCAACAAGGTTAATCATAAAAGTTAGAAAAGGGGTATAATCTATTTTGAAAACCAGCGATATCGTAAGTCTTTTAGGCAAAGAAGGTGAGAGCCTTTTGCAGTTTTCCAATCCAAAAATTTCCAAGTCACAGATCCATGTTCCAGGAGCCGATTGGGTAGATAGAATTTTTTCTCAAACAAATCGTTCACTTCCAACTCTTCGAAGCATTCAACAAATCCTTGGATCAGGTAGACTTGCCGACACTGGTTATGTTTCTATCCTTCCTGTAGATCAAGGAATTGAACATTCAGCTGGAGCGTCATTCGCACCGAACCCAATGTTCTTTGATCCGGAAAATATTGTTAAACTTGCGATTGATGCAGGATGTAACGCTGTTGCCTCCACCTATGGAGTTCTTGGTTCTGTTGCACGAAAGTATGCACATAAGATTCCATTTATTGTAAAAATCAATCACAACGAATTTCTTTCCTATCCAAATAAATTTGACCAGATCATGTTCGGAACAATTGAAGAGGCATGGAACATGGGAGCAGTTGCAGTTGGTGCAACAATTTATTTCGGATCTGACGAATCAGCAAGACAGATTCAAGAAGTTTCTATGGCTTTCGAGAAAGCACATGAATTAGGAATGGCTACCATACTTTGGTGTTATACAAGAAATAATGCGTTCAAAGTGGACGGTAAAGACTACCACACTTCTGCTGACCTTACAGGACAGGCCAACCATCTTGGAGTAACAATTCAAGCTGATATAATTAAACAAAAGCTTCCAACCAATAACGGTGGCTATCTTGCAACAAAACATGGTAAGACTCATCCGAAAGTTTATTCTGATCTGTCGAGTGATCATCCAATTGATTTAACTCGTTATCAAGTAGCCAATTGCTATATGGGACGAGCTGGTCTAATCAACTCTGGCGGAGAATCTAAAGGAGCTAGTGATTTGGCTGAAGCTGTAACAACTGCGATCATCAACAAAAGAGCTGGTGGACAAGGATTGATTTCTGGAAGAAAAGCATTCCAAAAACCTTTTGATGAAGGTGTAAAACTATTGAATGCAATCCAAGATATCTATCTTTCTAAAGACGTTACAGTAGCTTAAATTAATTATCGAAATGTCGGAATTAAATCGACACGAGATAATAAGTGGCAAGCGTAGAGCGGGAGTCTGTCTTCCGCTCTGGTCACTTCTCTCAGAAGATTCATTTGAGTCTGGGGATATTCATACATTACAGAAAATGATTCCTTGGATGCAAGAAACTGGGCTTACCATCCTCCAGATTCTTCCACTCAATGATTGCGGAATGGGATCCTCACCTTACAGTTCAATATCATCATTTGCAATTGATCCTTTTTACATCTCACTCAAGCTCGCAGGAATAGAGCTCAATAGCCGTAAGAAAGTTATTAGCACGAATAAGATCAACAAACAGAGAATAACTGATTGGAAATTGGAATTTTTAGGTTCGCATTTTGATTCCGATTATACACAGAATAAAATCCATGCTAGTGAATTCATTCGAAAGAATGATTGGCTCACGCCATATTTAATCTTCAAATACAATTACAATAAAAACAAAGGTGAACATTGGAGCAAATGGGAGAATCATAAAGTTTATGATCCCAAATATCTAGATGAATGCATTACTGAGAACGAACGCGACGTTTTCTTCTATGCTTGGTTGCAAATGATTGCTTATGAGCAACTCAAAGAGACCAAGAGATTGTTCTCTGATAATAATTTATTTCTAAAGGGAGATATGCCCATATTAACCTCAGGAAATAGTGCCGATGTATGGGAGAATCCACATTACTTTCGATTGGATCTGCATGCAGGAGCTCCCCCGGATGCCTTTTCGGATATTGGACAAAATTGGGGATTTCCTGTTCTCAATTGGGAAGAGTTAGAAAAAGATAAATATGAAGTTTGGAAGAGGCGACTTCAATATCAGGAGAACTTTTTCCATCTCTATCGAATTGATCATGTCATCGGAATGTTTCGTTTATGGTCGATTCCTTTAGATGCAAAAAATGCTAAGTATGGTTTCTTTTTTCCTCAGCGCGGAGTTCTTGTAGAAGATTTCCAAGACGAGAGTTTGGATCCAGAAGAGATTCGAAAACTTGGATTTATTGGTCTGATCGATGATGGGCGGTATTATTTCTATTGGGACTTCCATCATGAACCTGGTTTTCAAGAACTGGATGAAGAGACCAAAGATAAATTATTTCGTCTTTCTTTTCAGAATTTGCAGACCGACGAAGAAAATTGGAAACTCAAAGGAAATCTTGTATTCGACTATTTTGATTCCTTCACATCTATGATGCCTTGCGCCGAAGACCTAGGATCTGTTCCTGGATTTGTGCGTGATTGCCTAAATGAGAGAAAGATGTTTGGAATCGATGTTATACGATGGACTAGATCTTTTGAAGATGGATCTTATATTCCAGCCAAAGGATATCGAAAGAATGCAATTTCTACTCTATCCACTCACGATACAAGCTTGGTTATGGAGTGGTGGACTAAAGAGCTTAAGGATGGGGAAAAGGCTTATGCCCATAATTTCTTTCTAGATTCTGAGAGAAAGCCAGGTCTCCACCACGAGAAAGACTATCTGGAAGATCCTTCTTTTATTTTGGAAAGGTTGGTTGATTTTGCTTTTTCTACGAATAGCCAATTCTCAATTCAAATGATGCAAGATCTTTTGGTCTGTGGTGATAAAATGATTTTTGAAGATTTTTTCTTGCATAAGATCAATACTCCAGGAACTGCTGAACATAAAAATTGGAATTATCGATTCAATTTTTTTGTAGAAGATCTGATTTCTGATGACGCTCTTACGAAAAAGATTCGTCATTTAGTAGAAAAAAACAATCGTCTCTAGATCGACAGACTGTATTACAAATAACGATTTCTATAATATTATAAATATTTATAATCCAAGTCTATATCAAAAGAAATGATTTCGGTATGAGAATTTGGAACAAAGCATTCTGCGAATCGGTATTGTAGATAGTAAATTCTATTTCAATCTACTTTCGAATTACAAAATTTTCTGAATTCCCTGATCCTGACTTACGAATGAACAGACGCTTCTCTACATCGATCCCCAATAGAACTTGATAGATATCCGTTAAAATAGGGCGAGAGGAATAGTATCCATGTCCGAGTCCACCAAATCCAAAAACTGGATCATCAACTTCATTTACATTGATTACATCCATTCCCGGAAACCTTCCGCACATTCCAGCACGTGGTTTACCATTTACTTTTTGGCTTGCGATTAGTGCGTTATCCCCTTTGGAACAATAGAGTGTTACACGATTACTTGATTTCTTAATCGCTTGTGATAGATCATTGAATTCTTGGTAGTCATAGTCGGGAGCGTTCAGAATCAATTCTTTGATAAAAGGCGACGATGTACCTTTTGATTTCTCTGCAAGTACAGGAAGGACGATTTGGTGACCCATAGAATGCACGATTAAATGGATGGTTTTACCAGAGGCATCAAGACTATCCAAGAATGCTCGAAAAGAAGCACGTGAATTGATTGCATTCTGAAAATTGGTTTCATAGATTCCTTTGATAAATAATTGACCAATGAATGAGTCACTGTCTTCACCAGCGGCCCATGAGTATACAAACATAGAACCAGGAAATTTTATATCGTATTTGATTTGTGCTGCTCTGTATATTGCTTCTTCAAATGGTACATTGAATCCATGAACAAAGACAATGATTTCTTTGGATGGAAGAAGATTTACGGCTGCACTATAACTACTTGCATCCATTTCTTGGAGAGACATCATTTGGAAAAATTTATCTTTAGAACCGAGAACAGATTGATCTAAGCTGCCAATATTGTGTTCAGCTGGAACATTCACTTTGCAGGATCCATAGCGAAGTTCAGCACCTGCACTTGATGAATAATAAGAATTGGAACATCCTTTCGAAGACAGAACCCTTTCTTTTCTCAGTGTTGTAAAATAAATATCTATGGCAGCGGATGTGTCGTAGCTATTTACCAATCTTTGATTCAAGAGAGTAGAGAGTTCTGGTTCTTTTGGACAGTGGATGAGAATAGAAGAAAAGAAAATAATGATTAGAGTAGGTAAATAGTTAGAAGAAAATTTCATAGCTCCATAAAGCTAAGAGAGTGGGAATAATTCAATCCAAATCTTACTTTTTGTAAGAAAGACCTTTTAGTACTTTGGTTGGATTGATGTTTTTGCCTTTGTGAATGAGTTCAAAATGCACATGTGGACCGAAACAAAAACCTGTACAACCCGATCTAGAAATTTTGTGACCACCTTGCACATAGTCACCAGATTTTACATATATTTTCGAATTGTGAGCATAGAGAGTTTTGTAATCACTATCATGTTCTATAACTACAGTATTGCCGTAACCACCCATCCATCCAGCATAGATGACTTTACCTTTTCTTGCAGCTGTAACAGTTTCGTAGTTAGCCTTTAAGTCGAGTGCTTCATGAAATTTCTTTCTAGGAAAAGTTCGATATCCATATCCTGAGGTAATAATGCGAGAGGCAACAGGGACAACCCATTTTGGCTTGGGTTCCGGAATTACTGCACCTGGAAGAAATAATTTCTGTCCCACTTTTACAAAGTCATAGTCTTGATTGCCATTTTCTATTGTAACGTCTTCAATTTTTACTTTATAAAAATCTGCAACCTTTGCAAGTGAATCCCCTTTTTTGAATTTATACAATAATCCTTGTTTGTTGGGGATTTGTAGGATTTGACCATGAAAGATTGTATCATCCGGATTGATTCCCGATGAGCCTGCAATTGAATCAATGCTTACTTTGAATTTGTTTGCGATCTCAGAAAGTGTTTCGTTTTTAAGAACTCGGTAAGCAGTTACTTTCAGTTTGCGTGCTTTTTCTTTCTGATCAGATTCGATCTCACTTGCCCTGAGAACAGCCCATTTCTTCTCTTCAGAATCTTGGAGAAAACGTTCATCACCACGTTTGGCGTCCTTATCAATCTCATCATTCTCTTCACTGACGATTGAACTTGCCGAATTCTTAAGTTGACTCGGTTCCATTCTCGCACTGGATTGTTCCAATCCAAAGCCTAGAAAAAATGTAATTGTAAAGGATGTGATAAAAAGGGGAATGAGTCTGTATTTTTTCTTACGGAGATCGATATGTCCTTGGACGATCTTCTTTTGGTTCGCGAAAAAATAGTGAAAGTCAAGAGAACTTGTTCGAATAATACGAAAATTACGAGTTTTGAAAATTTCCCGGCCAAGACTAGTTGTATCTCGTTTCGTAATCAACATATTGCAAGCTCTGATTCTATCTTCGGATCAGAGGTGGAATAGCTAAACTATTCCTTGCCCTCAAGTGGTCTAGGACCGCCGAAAGATTCCTCTACGATTTTCTTAACATCTTTTTTCTGTCCGCCAGTGATTGTGATATTGCCTTTCGCAACTACACCTTTAGCTAGATCAAGGTAAGGTGTCTGGATATCTCCAAGCATTCTTCCTGTTTCTTCGAGTCGAACCTCGTTTTCTGCTCGGATGTTACCGATCAGCGTGCCAGAGACTGTTACTTCTTTTGCAGCGATATTGGTCTTCACCTTTCCTGTCTCACCGATGTAGAGTGCTTCGTCGGTTTTGATATCACCTTCGAATTTGCCATCGATCTTAAGAGACCCTGCGATATAAAATTTACCTTCAAAAATCGAACCTTGTCCGATTACGCTGTTGATTGAATCTTTTCCCTGTGCCATAGAATGAACTGATATTCCTCGATTGAGTTTCTAATCTAAGTAGGGAAAAGTAAAGGGATATTGACAACTAAATTTTAATATGTTGCACAAAAACTTAAGATAATCCGTTCATTTAGAAGGAAATATCATCATCACCTTGGAAAAGGTTCTTGCGTTTTTGTTTATTTGTAGTAGGTTTCTGAGTTTTTATCGGTGCCACAGGAACAGAAGTAGTATTGCTGTAGTTCAATCCTCTTGGTTCTTGGCAGGCTTCGGTTGGAACAGTTTTAGGAAGGAAATATTCTTCACGAGTTTCGCGACAGTCTGGCCCTGGAAGCTTGCCGCAGCTTGTGCAAATTGTTGCGCGAACGACTTTGAGACTATCATCCCATTCAAAATTCTTTTTGGGTTCATAGAGAAGAGCATTTTTCATAAACCGTCCCCAAGTTGGAGCAGCGATAGTGCCACCAGTGACACCTCGTCCAAGGGATATGGTTCCCGTATCATATCCAACCCATACACTTGCAACCAGTTCTGGAGTATAACCAACAAACCAGGCATCTCGAAAGTTATTTGTAGTTCCCGTTTTGCCAACAGCTGGTCTGTCAAGTCCGTAACTTAAAGCACCTTTACCAGTACCCTTTTTGATTACACCTTCCATCATACTCGTTATTATGAAAGCAGTCTCTTGTGATATAACTTGCTTGCGATCGGATTCAGTAAAATCTTTTCTAAAATCTTTTATAATTTTACCGCTTCCATCTTCAACAAATAGAACAGAGATAGGATTTACAGTTTTACCTTTTGAAGCAAATGTTGCATATATTGTTGTTAGCTCAAAAGGTGTTAACTCAAAACTTCCAAGCGATATACTGTAGTTGCCTGGTAGATCACGATTGACTTGAACCAATTCTTGAATCGAGGGAAGGATCTTGCTTAGACCAATCTGTTCCAAGACTCGAACGGCAACACTGTTCTTAGATAGTTCTAAGGCTTCACGCAATAATATAAATCCTGAATATTCGGAACTGTAGTTTTCGGGTGACCATTCATCTCCATCTTCCATAAGATATTGCAAGGGAGAATCCAGGAATTGAGAAGCAGCTGTAATGTTTTTTTCGGGATCTGGATTCTTACCAAAATAATCGATCACAGAACTAAATAGTATGGGCTTAAAAGAAGAACCAGGTTGCCTATATGCTTGGAAGGAACGAATCTGTTGGTTGTCGGACCTGAATCCTGATCCACCAACTATGGCTGTTATATGACCTGTCTCTGGTCTCATCGAAATGAGGGATCCTTCCACTGGCAATAGATGATCTTCTGTGGATTGATTCACATAGTTTCTTTCGATTATATCAGATACATTTTCGGCACCAGCAAGGAAATTCAGAGTGGATAGTTCATCCCGGAGTTCTTCTTGGAAGAACGAACGAAATGTTCTCTCGGATCTCGATATTTTGAATCGAAAGTCATTTGTATCGGAGAGAAGAGATATAAGCTCATAGGCTGCACCGAATTCATCATCGAATACATCAACTTTTCGAAAAGCTTTCTGGTTGGATTCTATGGTCTGAGTCTTTAAAGTTGCTTTGAGTGCTTTTTCTGCTTCTATTTGGTGCTGGATATTGATAGTGGAATAAATTTTGAGTCCACCGCTATACAATTTCTTCGAACCAAGACTGTTGATTAATTTCTTTCTAATATATTCTGTTGGATAAGGAAAACGATTGAGTCTATCCGAAAAAGCACTATCGTTAGGCGATCGGTTGAGATTCTGATAGAATTCTAGAAAATCTTCATATTCTTTCTCGGCAGTTGCCACATCCATTCTGCCATTTTCTACAAGTCGCCTAAATACAATTCGTACTTTCGCTAAAGACTCATGCGGATTCACCAATGGACTGAATTGAGAAGGGCGAG
Organism: Leptospira sp. GIMC2001; assembly: GCF_028462125.1. NCBI lineage: Bacteria > Pseudomonadati > Spirochaetota > Leptospiria > Leptospirales > Leptospiraceae > Leptospira > Leptospira sp. GIMC2001. Next base: position 1,599,787 of record NZ_CP115468.1, read on the forward strand.
TCGTGAGACTCGAAAGCATTGCCGCCTCACCCCATGTAAGTTCTTTTAATTCCTTACGAAAGTAAAAACGTGCTGCTGCACCGACGCCTATGGTTCCATGTCCGAGTGGAATCTCGTTGAGATAACTTTCCATGATTTTTTCTTTGGAAAGATGGGTTTCGAGTAGAATGGCAAGCCAAGCCTCTCTTGCTTTTCTAGAAATCGTTCTTTCTTGTGATAAAAATTTAAGTCTTGCAACCTGTTGGGTGATTGTGGATGCACCTTCTTTGATTCTGCCCGCAAGCAAGTTTACAAAGAATGCACGAAAAATTCCTCTTGGATCAACTCCAATATGAGAGTAGAAATCATTGTCTTCAGATGATACAAAGCATTGAATGACTCGATTTCTTGTGTCTTTCGAAAGTGGCGGATCTTCTGCGGGCAATTCATCTAGATCGACCAACACGCGAGAGAACTTATAGAATTCTGCAATCTTTTCGTATTCGCCTTTGGTGTTAACGCCATAAAGAGAAGAGGGCTCTTCGAATTTTATAGCATCGTCTAGTCGAAAAAAGTCGCGCACATTTGCGATTATAAATAAAATATTGAGTGAGATCAAAATTCCTAAAACTAGAAACAATCTATTTATATTGGTGCCATTTTGCAAAATTCCTGCAAAGGCATCCCGAAATTTAACGATGAAATATTTACTGAATAGTCCGATTGGTTCTTTCTTCATATTATACTAAAGGTGAAAATTCCTTCATATTACTAATATCATCTTGAAGGCCAGTATCGAGATTGTATCCAGAATATTTGGCCAAAAGATTCTCTCGTTCTTTCTCTGATGGTGACTCTGCATATTCATAAGCTACAGTCAATATATCTTTCGAAAGTAATACAGCTTGGTTCAACAATTCTATAAATGAGTCGTCTGATTTTTTATCTGGAAGAGAAGGGTAGGTCCAAGTATTTTTCTCATGGTTCATGATTCTTGGATCAATATTTTCTTTGAGTGGCAATAAAAGCACGGAAGATTTCACTTTATGAAAAGAAACTGCATCCACAAATTTCAAAAATCCACGAACAAAGCTACTTCTACTATCCACAACTTTACTCATCGTATAAAAACCCAAGTAGGATTCATTGAGTATATCACCCGCAATGATTTTATTGTACGATCCAATGTATTCGCGACTGAATTCTCTAGGATAGGTTTCTCTTAGTGAATCAATCCAGAATTTCCATAACATTGTATCCATTTTTTTGCCTTTGGTTGAGAGCTTGTGGCGAATATCAATATAATGCGGGAAATCATATTCCCTTGGAGTGAGTCCCCAACGATGATGGATGAGAAAAGAATCTAGTCCGTATTCTACTCTCATATGATTGAGTTGGGCATCGTAGGCTACCTTAGGATCTTTGTTATAGTAGTCACCTGAGATATAAAAAATATAGGGATGAGTAATAACATCAACAACACAATGGCAGATATAGCCTAATGTAAAGGCAAGAAAACGATCACGAAACAGTGATTCCTCTGTGTCGGACACTCGATCCAAAAAAGAAAAAACCAGTTCTGCAACTTTACTATGATGGGATCTATCACCCCATACACTTGCTTTTCTTGTTCTCTTGGGAGATAAGACATGGTAGAAATAAAAAATATCTGGGGCAACTGATCCTAAATTTGCATAGTTTCTCACATCTTCTCGCTTGAGGAGAGATGCAATCCTTCTCTGAACTGTGCTTCCATGTTCTAGATGTTTGATTACTTGGCTTAGTGACTCAATATGAGTTATTTTTTCTGCCATCTATGAGAAAATCCCTTTCAAAATTTAGACTGAATACTCTATTAGTTTTAGTAACGACTATGCAAGCAATAGAAAAACTAAAATTTCTTAACCCAGAACAAGTTCGAAGTATCGGCGAAACTTTTGGCACTCCCATTTTTATCTACTCTCAAAAGGAACTTGAGAAGAGATGTGACGAAGCACTCGCATTTCCCAATGCCTATGGACTGAGTGTTCGATACGCGATGAAAGCCAATCCCAATGCAAACATTCTTAAGATCATGCGAAAAAAAGGAATTGGAATTGATGCCTCTTCAGAATACGAAGTGTTCCGAGCTCTAAAGGCTGGATTTCTTCCGCATGAAATTATGCTTACATCACAAGAAGAAGCAAAGGATCTCAAATCAATTATCGAATCGGGAGTTCTCTTTAATGCATGTTCTCTAAAACAACTAGAGAACTATGGAAAGTTATTTCCAGGCACAAAGATATCTGTTCGATTCAATCCTGGTCTCGGATCAGGTCACACAAAAAAGACCGGTGTTGGTGGAGTCACTTCCTCCTTTGGAATCTGGCATGAAAAAATTTCTGAGATCAAAACCATTGTTGATAGATACAAATTGATCGTAGATAAAGTTCACACTCATATTGGATCTGGTTCAGATCCGGAAGTTTGGAAGGCTGTTGCCCATTACACATTGGAATATGCTGAGATTTTCCCAACTTGCACGATCGTGAGTTTAGGTGGCGGATATAAAGTTGGGCGTATGGCAGATGAGAAAAGTACTAACCTCCAAGAAATTGGAAAACCAGTACTTGAGTTATTTGAAGAATTCAATAAAAAGTTTTCTCGTAAACTGAAACTGGAAATTGAACCAGGAACTTATTTTGTAGCGACAGTCGGGGCAATACTCACTCGAATCGATGATATTGTTGATACGGGTAGTAAAGGTTTTACTTTCTTGAAATTGGATACTGGAATGGACTCCAACACAAGACCTAGTCTTTATGCAGCAAAGCATCCAATGGTTGTTGTTCCTAAATCGGGCGAATTAGAAGGTGCAACAAAAGATTATGTTGTGGTCGGACACTGCTGCGAATCAGGGGATGTTTTCACACAAAAAGAAGGTGGAGAGCCTATAACACGGACTATGCGAGAAGCGGAAGTCGGTGACTATGTTGTGATGGAAGGTGCGGGTGCCTATTGTTCATCTATGTCAACTAAGAATTACAATTCTTTTCCTGAGACTCCGGAAGTTCTTATTGATCTTGCCAATAAAGTTCATTTGATTCGAAAAAAGCAAACTCTAGATCAGATTTTTGCCAATGAAATCATCATCTGAAGTTGTGAATTTAGATTATTAGGAATTTCTAATTGGGCAATATTTATGCTATTCTTCTCGCGGGTGGCGAAGGCAAAAGACTCGGAGCTGATAAACCTAAGCAATTTTTAAAGTTAGGTACAGAGTCTCTACTGCAGCGATCCGTGCGAAGATTCCGCTCTTGGGGTTTTCTTAAGTCGATTGTAGTTGTGGGCAACAAAGATTATCTAATAGAGACCGAAACTGAGATCGGTGATTTATTAGAATATGGTGATTCTATTACAGAAGGCGGCGTCACTCGACATGAATCTTGCATTGCCGGGATTGAACATTCGCAAGCGAGCGCGGGAGATTATATCTTCATTCATGATGTAGCTAGACCATTCTTTCTTCATTCAGAATTAGATGAATTGCTTAAGGTTGCACAAGAATATGGATCGGCAACGCTTGCAATGCCTGCATCCGATACCCTTATCTTTGGTAATAAATATGCTGAGAAAACAATAGATCGAGAAGGTGTATGGCAAATAAAAACACCGCAGATTCTATCTTATGATCTTTATATAGAACTAGTTCAAGAATCGCTGTCGCCACCTCATCCAACGGATCTATGCACATGGTGTTTGTTAAATGATAAAAAAACCGGTATTGTCAAATGCACAGTGGAAAATATAAAAATTACCTATCCTACTGACTTAGAAGTTGCCGATTCGATGCTATCTCGTCTGCAATCTTTGGGTTCGGATTTTCAGTAACCAAAATCGAAATCGAATTGGGTTCTTTACACGTAAGATTCTCACTCCAAAACCCTGTTGTTTTCCGAATTCACCTTTAGGATTGGTCCAAGATATAATACCAAAAATATCTATATTGCCTGAAATTGTAGGGATTTGTACTAATATAGATTCTTTGTTCTGGAAATATTCTGTTGAAATTATATAGAGACCTTCTGAAGAAACATTTCCAATAATTGCTTTATAATCATTGTTAGTTTCTCTGCCAATTGTTGCTTCTAAATTGACTGCAAATCTAGGAGTATATCTTTCTCGTAAGAATTCGGATAAAGTCTTTCTGGATTCAGCTGCTTGATCTCCTGATAGAAAACGAATCCCGATCTGAGTTTTGCCAGGAAAAAAAGACAACGCATTGATCTTAACTATTATGAATGGAAAAGATCCCAAGAAATCTCTACCTTCTTTATCTTCAAATCGCAAAGTCAAAATTCCTTCGTCACCTTCAGATAAATCATCGAATTCTCCAGATGGAATCAACGCGCCTGTATCTGATACATTGATCGAATTCCCTGACCAGGATCGTTCTCCCATTTTAGCTAGAAATGGAATGGGAATTGTTTCTCTTGGATTTCGCCTCCAACCACGAGACTCTGGACTGAAATAAGGAGCTGAAACTTCTTGATTCAGGAAATAATAAATTGCTCCAAGTAGAAATAGAGTAAGCGCGAAATTGGTAAGAATATCTTGTCTTGATAGTGGAAATCCACTTATATGAAAGAAAGTTCCTGAGAATAGACTATAAACCAGCCAGATATTGTACAGTACCAATATCAGTGCGAACAAAAGAAAAGTGTAATAGCCAAATTTTTTGCGAGCAAGCAGTCCGTAACTTACTATAACAGAAACGAGAACTAGGAGAATCTGCAGCAAAGTCATTTTGCGAACAACTCCTATAAAATCCGAAACCTTCAGAAGGTAGAAATCTGCGGTTACCAAATAGCTCAAAAAAGGCAAGACTAGAAATATAAAAGCTATTAGCAAGATTGGAATTGGTGTAATTCTCAGGATTCTCATTTCCACTTAACCTAGTTGTTTAGTAAATAGCCGTCAATAGGTTTTTTTCTTGCCCTTAAGGCATCCTACCAAAAACTGGACAAACATGCGGGCGTGGCGAAATTGGCAGACGCACCAGATTTAGGTTCTGGCGCCGTGAGGCGTGGGGGTTCAAGTCCCTCCGCCCGCATACACTTCACTCATAACAATAATCCTCCAAACACCAAAAAGTAGGCTGTTTACAGCTAACTGGACTTGAACGGCAAGCCGAGCCTTATTTGATCGACCCATAGGGAGAGAGAATAAGGTAACGAAGGCAGGAAGCCTGAGGTCGAGGCGAGCGTGACTCGAAGTTAGCAATGCAAGGAAGGCATTGCAACGGAGAGGACAAGTCCCTCCGCCCGCATAAACCCCACTCGTAACAATAATCTCCAAACACCAAAAAGTAGGCTGTTTACAGCTAACTGGACTTGAACGGCAAGCTCCACGATTACCTCCTCGCGCCCAGTGGCCAGCATGGAATGCCAAAGTCGCTGCGGAGGCAATCCCTTCGCACGAGATTAAGGAATCCTTTATCATTTATTCAAATTATATTTTGATCAAAGCTTTACCTTTCAAAAAGCCTGAGGTCGAGGCGAGCGTGACTCGAAGTTAGCAATGCAAGGAAGGCATTGCAACGGAGAGGACAAGCCCCGCGCCCATACACTTCACTCATAACAATAATCTCCAAACACCTAAAAGTAGGCTGTATACAGCTAACTGGACTTGAACGGCAAGCTCCACGATTACCTCCTCGCGCCCAGTGGCCAGCATGGAATGCCAAAGTCGCTGCGGAGGCCATCCCTTCGCACGAGTTTTAGATATCATGCGCAATTTATGAATTTAAAAAAATAGATAAATTGATCTGGAAATTTCGTGCAAAATTCTCAAAAATTATACTAAGTTTGAATTTTCAATTATTAGAAAATTATAATTCGTAAGGTTTTTAAACCGGTCAGAAAATAAACAAGTAAGGAATGCTCGCTGGCGTATTACCAAAATTCTGAGTAGATATTAAAATTTTGCCAGAAACGGGATCGATCAGAGCGGACGGTCGATAGCCAGATTCTATTCCCAATCCAGCACTAGCTGAAATGTTAAAACTGCTGGTACAACCTGTTCCATTCAACTCGCATCTGAAAAAAGTTAAAACATTGCTTGCTGAACTATCTGTTGAGAATATTAGAATTTTCTCATTTATCATGTCAATTATAGCGCTCGGTTGAAATCCTTGAGAATTTATTCCGATATCTATATACGTACAATTTGAACCATCAAGATCGCAATTCATAATTCCTATTCGATTATTGAATCCTTTGGTAACAATGACTAGTTTGGAATTAATATAATCAATGAGTAGGCTTGGAGATTCACTTGAATTCGGTGGCGATGGTGCATTATTTCCGATATCAATTAAGGTAGAATTTAATCCGTTAGTATCTGAAATATACATCGTAGAACGGGTAGAACCGTAACCAGAAATAACTGTATACAATTTATCATTGAAAGGACTCACTAATGCAGAACCGCGTTCGAAAGTTGATAGATAGGCATCTCCTGTTGATAATTCTGTATGAATACATTCGGAGCCAGTTTCGAGACATTTAAATAAACTCAATGAACCCAAGGTTACACTTTGATTTCTAGTTAGAGTTAAAAGTTCGCCATTTAAAGGGTTTATTGTAACGAAAGGAATTTGACCTGATTGGTTGCCTTGTCCGGCTGAGATATCTTGGTAACTGCAGTTATCTGAATCAAGTCCACAAATAAACATAACGGGTTGAAAAATATCCCCGCTATTTCCACCAACATAAATTATTTTATTATTTTGAAAATCAATTGCTGAATGTGGTCGCACAACATCGCCTGATCCAGAATTACCAAATGTAAGATTTCGATAGGTACAGTTGGTTCCATCAGAATTGCACGTAAAAAGTGATGGGATTCTAGCACCAGGTGAATTGCCAAATTGAGACGTAACATATATTTTGTTAGTATAAGGATTGATATTCAAAACTCCATACAATCCCGAATCAATTCCTTGACTTGCGGAGATATCTATAGCTGATGCTATACCAGATGTTCCAAATGGAATAGAGTTCGTGTAAGCTGGATAGCTTTGACTATGAGTAACTTTTGCATTGTCAGATAGAATTGTTACCAATTGAAAATGATAGAGGCTAGATGTATCAAGTCCATCTATGATGATCCAGGGCGCAGTTGTTTCTGCATGTGGGGTGTCAATTAAATTGACTGTTGATGACTTAGAATAATACAATTTATACGACGAAGCGTTTGGTACAGGATGCCACTGAAAAAAAGCTTTTGTCCCGTTAGCATAACCTGAAAGGCTGCGCGTAAGAATAGGTTCAATTTCTGGAGAAGATTCAGTCTGACTTTCAGAGCTTACTGTTGATAATCTGGAAAAGAATTGAATTTGAGAAAAAATGCTGTTTGGATCTAAGTCTGATTCTCGAAAATAAAGACATTTTATGTTGGTCAATAATAAAATGAGTAAATAGGGAATTATCCGACTGCTTCTATTCATAAAAGGTGTTTTAGCAAACAATAAACAACTTACCAGCTTGATCCAATAATCCAGATAAACTTTATTGTGACCCGCGAATTAATTTGACTCTATTTTAAAGGATTATTTCATTTTTACAATAAAAAATTTTATATTTAAAAAAATAGTTTATTCTAAATTAGCTAATCACATGATTTTGAATCTAATTTCAGATTTCTTTTCGAGTTGTCATTTAGAAAAAAAATTTACTAAATTTGGACTTGATATTTTATAATTCATATCTTAAATTGCTATGAACGGTAAATATCGAATGCAATTTGAGTTTAATACCATATGATTGATACTATTAAAAAATATTTCGATGTATTCTTAAATCTAGGTGTAGCAAAAGGGGATGACAATGAAACTATGAGGAAAAAAAGATTGTATATCCCGATGGCAACTGCGGGAGTCTTAATTGGTCTTTTGATTTTTTTTGTTGAATCGTATTTCGATTTTTATCCACAAGCCTATCAACCTTTCGTCTTAAGTATTTCTTTTCTAATCATATTGGTCTATTTTATTTTGTCTAAAAATTTAGACAATGTCTCAATTTTGTTTGCTGATATTGTAGGCTTTACAAAAATTTCCGAAACACTTACGCCAGAGAATTTGGTAGAAATTTTGAATAGAATTTTTATAGAATTTGATTCTATAACGGAAAGAAACGGTTTAGAAAAGATAAAAACAATTGGTGACGCCTATATGGCAGCTGCAGGTATACCTGAAATTCATTCAGAGCATGCAATTGCCTGTGTGAAATCTGCGTTAGAAATGAACCAATTCATCAAGAATGATCCATTTTTGCAGAAGATTCAGTTGGAATTACGAATAGGAATTCATTCTGGTAGTGAATGTCAAAGGCAAGGGATTGGTTGAAACATATTTTGTTAAAGGATTCGCCTAATAACTAGCGAGAAACATGAATTATCATAGACAAACATTCAATTAAATATACAGATTTCCATTATAAAGAAATACTGGACTAAAATTTAGAAATAATTAAATAATAGGTTTATTTCATGTTACTTTTAGCGGGAGCATTTTAATTGAAAATTTTCATTTTTATTTTTTTGATTTTTATTATCTGTAATCGGGTTTTTTCTGATGAGAACTTGGATTCCGAGAATTTAGCAATGGATGAGCAAAAAACCAGTCTTGAATCAGATTCAAACTCTGAGAATAAAAATGATTCGAGTTTAGAATCCCAAAATACTGAAATTGAAAAAAAATCAGAATTAGATTTGCTAAAAGAGAATACAATCAAAGTTGCTGATCCCAAAAAGGAAGCTGCAAACGAGTCAGAAATCGCGAAGGAAATTTTGGAGAGTCTGAAGATTCAAAATAATGAATTGCTGAAAATGAACGAAAAAATTGATTCATTGGGCAAAAAGGTTGAAGATCAAAATTCTAAGATTCAAGCATTGGAAGCTTTCCATAAACCTAAGGAAAAAAAAGAAGAATTGGATTCGAATTTTAGATGGGATGTAATCCTGAGATCAGCGCTTTTCCCAGGTTACGGTCAGATCTATTCGGATAGAAATTGGATGGGTGGTTTGTATTCATCTTTATTTGTTGCTTCCTTAATAAATTATAATCAGAAATGGAATGCTTTTCGTAGCGCCGACAAGGAATATAAGAATTATAATGTAGAATTTATCGCAACAACCACCGGCCGAAGTGCTTATTTACTCACTCCACAAATATATGAGAAAGGTGATCGTTATCAAGAAGCAGCCAGGGCTTCCAATCAAGCAGCCTATATAGTATTAGGTGTATATTTGATAAATCTTTTGGATGCTTTTTTTATTGGAGGGAATTCATTAGCAGCTAGTTCATCACTCAACGAATTCAAATCACAAGAAGGTTTTGAATTTACGACCCGAAATCAAGCGATGATGCTTGGGAAGAATGGATTAGTAGAAAATAATACTATATATCAATTAGAATATAGTTGGAGATTTTAGATCATGAGAAAGAATATTATAATCTATGCAATTCTCCTCTCCATCTCTTTTATTAACTGTATAGCAAATGAAAAGCCAGAAGGCAATCCATTAGATCCAAATAAAATTGAGGGAATACTCGGAATAGTTGCTGCTGTTTCGGGCGTAACAAGAATCGGAAATGATTCTGATTATATCTTGCTAAATACATTTCCCATGAACTATTCGCTTCGATCTGTTGTCAAGGTTGACAAACGAATCTATGGATTGGTAAATCTCGGTTCGGTTGGCAATCCTGTATACCAAATCTTTAGATCTTTTGATGGAATCAATTTTAACGAAATTGGAAATACATTTGGATTCGGTAGTGCATTAGATCGCCTGATTTATACTAACAATACATTCTATGTATTTTTATCTTCTAGTAAAGATAGAATTTATACATCTACTGATGAAGGAGTAAATTGGACACAAAGTAATCCGAACTATGTTGGTTCTTTCGGCGAAACCTTTAATTGCTTTATTGGATTCAATGGAGACCTCTATGCATTTTTTGAAACACGGATGCATCGTTCAGCGGACCTAGGAAATAATTTTTTCGATGAGATTTTCACTAATATTTTTCCTAGTCGATTTCTGTCATATTGTGGGTCAGGTAGCAATTTATTTTTTATGGTCGGTGGATATACCGTCTCTGATACGGCTGCTCTTTCAGATATTTTCGTGAGCTCTTCAATCACAACGAATTGGACAAGGGTTGACAATGGGAATTTCGGGGAGGATCGATCGCGACCTTGTGTTCGAGATTTTTCTGGAAATCTTTTTGCATTTGCGACGATAAATAGCTTTGATTACTCATTATTAACAACCAGTACTTTTGCAAGAAGTTTAGACGCTGGTAGAACCTGGCAATGCAAACCTGTGGTTTATAATGATCAGAATGTTTTTGGCATAAGAAGCGGAACAATGGTATATCTTAATAATAGACTCTTTGTATATTCTAGTGATTTCGGTAATTCTAATCCGACAGGTGCTTATGCTGATCTAGATTAGCCAATAAATATGCAAATCAAAGATAGAATTCAGGATATAGTATTTAGCAATTGCGTTAAGAAGAATATAAATCAAGAATCTCTTGAATATTGGAGCGATTATCTATTTGCTAAATGCATTTTTGCATTAATTCCTTTGAGCATTATAGCTATGGTTCCCGCAATCATTGTATGCCTTCAAAAAGAATTATACTTTATTTTAATTTTTGATATTTTTTGTTTTATGATTTTGTTATTGGTAGGTTTTCTACCGGGAGTAACAGTTCAGATTAGAAAATATATATTTATATTTCTATTTTATTGTTTGGCATTTGTATTTTTAATAGAATTGGGAAATTATGGACCTGGATTGGTTTTTTTACTCGCATCTACGATTTTTATTTTAATTTTTTTTCCAGGTAAAAATACGAAACTTCCATTTATTCTAACACTCATTTTTAGTTTTATCTACGGTATCTGTCTTCAATTAAAGATATTTCCAGTTCATCAATCTATGGAAGTCCCTGTAATGGAATGGGTTGCGATTTCTTCCAATGTGCTATTTCTTTCTGCATTATTTTCGATGTTGCTGCCTTTTCTTTTTTCAAAAATAGAGCTCACGGTTCAGGAACAGATTCGTCTTCAAGATAGTTTGATTCATAAAAATCATCAATTGAAAATATCCATTGAAGATGTTAAAAAAAAGAACGTCGAACTAGAAGAATTTGCCTTTATAGCTTCACATGATATGCAAGAACCTCTGCGTATGATTTCAAGTTTCCTAGAACAGTTGAAGCGCAAATATGAAGATAAACTAGATGATAAAGCTCAACAATATATTTTTTATGCTATAGATGGCTCCAAACGAATGCGGCAGATTCTATTAGATCTTCTTGAATACTCGCGAGCAGGTAAATTTATAGATCCAATTCGACAAGTGAATCTAAATGATATATTGAATGAATTTTGTATTTTAAGAAGAAAAATAATTTTGGAAAAATCTGCAATAATAGAATATGATAATTTACCAAGTATTTTAGGTTATGCAGTTCCTATAACTCAGACTCTTCATTGCTTTTTAGACAATGCTATCAAATATTCTCATGAGGATACTCCACCATTCATTCAAATTAGAATTCTGGATAAAAATTCGGAATGGGAATTATCTATTGAGGATAATGGGATCGGAATTGAGGAAGAGTATTTCGATAAAATATTCATTTTATTTCAGAGGTTGCACAATCGAGAGAGTTACGGAGGAACAGGAATTGGATTGTCTATCGTTAAAAAAAATATTGAATCTTGGGGAGGTAGAGTTTGGCTTGAGTCGATTGTGAATCAAGGCAGCAAATTTTATTTTACAATTCCAAAATTATAATGATTAAAAAAAATTTCGAATTTATTCACTTCATTCTTTCATAAGCATCTAATATTGCATCAAGCCCTGATTCAAATTCAGAATCTAAATCCATCATTTTCTTTTTCCCTTTATTTTTTTTTCCATGAATAAGCGACATCATTTCAATGATATAGGGATATTTTTGCATCTCCAATTGCATCTCTTCCGTTACAAAATCCTTCATTTCATTTTTAGCTTCTAGGTTCCAATTCTTTTCTTGGATTATAAAACCATAGATATAACTATCTAAGACCATAAATATATGTGCGGCTTTACTAATCGTATAACCACTTTCCCTTAATTTTCCTATAATCTCATTTGCATAGTTTAATCGAATACTGCTAAATTGTAGACGCGATTCCAGAACTGCAGGCGCCCAACTATGTTTTAAAAAAACTTTTCTAGCAGAGATTGCTCTTTTTTTCATGAATTCGTTACAGCTCAAGCCGGAGTCGGGCAATTCAATCTCTGATATCACTATATCGATCAATCCATCAAGCAATTCATCTTTATTCGCAATATGCTTATAAAGAGACATTGCTTTGACTCCAAGTAGGCTCGCTACATTTCGCATGGAAAGGGCATCAATTCCATCTCGATCGGCGATTAAAATGGAAGCTGATAGTATCCGACTTTTATTCAATGGTTTTCGGTTTATTTTTTTTTGTTTATGAGCAACCATAACTTCTTAATACAAAATTTAATTCAAAACTGAAGATTGCAATTCAAAAAGAAACGGCTTAAGAATTTATGGCTTACCCTGTAAGCTCTCACAAGGATTTTAGATTTCATGAATCTGGATTCATTTTAAAATTTCTTGCAGTCTATTTGAGAATCTGGTAAAATGACCAATCATGTTTTGTCTTCGATCACGAATTATGGATGCACAATAATATATGCAAAATTTTGAAAAAATCGCTTGGGAGATTCGAAATGAGAAGAACAAGTCCTCAGTCAGATGGTTACTTTTTTTTATAATTGTTCCATATTTATCCTATCTACTCATAACAGGACGTTCGATAGAGATTGGACGAGAAAACATTTTCAATTGGTATTATATTATCTCCGTCGCTTTGTTTGTTGCTATTGTTAATATCAGTGTAACAATCTTGCTCATGCGAGGTTCCAAAAAATCAAGCTTAAGTCCTGCTTTAAAATATTTTACTATGATTGCTGATTTTTTTGCAGTTGCCCTTGTGATGATTCCGACAGGGGGAAGTGATAGCATGTTTTTTGTAATAAATTATGTAGTCATTGTATCTAATGGGCTTAGATACGGATTGAGAATCGCAATTCTTGGAACAATTGTAATGAATATTTTTTATATTGGCGTTATTTGTTTGGAGCATTATCCGGATTTTGCAATTACTGGAGTTCAGAACGAATTTTTGAAGTTAGGTGGTTTTTGGCTTGTTGGAATATATACGGGATATTTATCACTTAGATTTGAGACTCTTCGAGGTGAAGTGGAGCATTACCAAAATTTATTAGCTCAAGCATTGGAGAAAAACAATGCAACTAAATGAGGAAGAACTTCCGGCAAGTATAGAAAAAACTCTTCGTAAAGGCAATATCAATTTTGATTTCTTGCAACCAGAGAACGCGAGCATTGCTACCTCAGACGATAAAGTTTCGAACAGAAGAACTGTTGCAAGGCAGGGAAAGAGGGGATTATTCAATCGAGGTCGCCTCAACCGTCCCTTTAAGAAAATTCAACTGATTGCGACGATCCTCATTTGCATTCTACAGATTTTTCTACTTTTCGCAATTGCTATGAGCAATAATTTTATTTGGCTTCTTTTTGTTCCAATTGTAATGACTGTGTTTTTGGGATCACTTATTATGATGACTTTATTGCTTGTTAAGCCTTTATAATAATCTAATTTATGATATAATGATTGATAGAATAATTAAATTTTCGTAGATTTAGATTTTTTTGCCATAAAGAATTTCGTTTGCTCTAAAGCACAATCGATCTAGGGTGTCTTCGAGTTCTTTTGCCTGTTTTGCAAGTGAATCTTCGGACAGATCACTTGTTGGAATTATTGGTTCTCCAACAACAAAGGCTACTCTAGAAAACGGAAGAGGAAAACTCAAATCATCCCAATTCGAACTTACAATCCTTCTTGAGAAACCTACACCAATAGGAACGATGCAGCTGTTAGCTTTTGCTGCCATATAAATAACACCGGGTTTAGCTTCATAAATTGGCCCGCTCGGTCCGTCTGGAGCTATGAGTGCAGGAGTTCCCGTCTGTATCTTTTTTATAAAGTTCATGATTCCCGCAGATTGTTTGCCAAGTGATGCATCTAAGACATCGAAACCTAATGCGCGTAGAGTCTTGAGTCCAATTTCACGAACAAAATGTGTGACACTTTGTTCATACTCTTTGGTTCTAGGATGGTCCGAATAGATACAGAGATTTCTATGATGGAGACAAAATACAGCACCATCTACGAAGGTATGCCAAATTGCAACGATATGATTTTTTCGTAATGTCCGTAAGATCCGAAGATGATCTTCACCTTCTATGATAAACTCCAAAGTAGATTGATAGATACTTAATAAAATTGCAGCAAACGATGAGATTAAGCTTGTGATCGCTCTATACAAAGTTCTTTTAATCGGATTTGCAGGTAACATATAATGAATAGTAACTAATAAATATTAATTGAGATTTTTATTCAAATCTTTTTTGTAAAAGAACAAATAACTTGCAATGGAATAATCATATCTCAAAGATTGTAGTCATTTCCGAATGCAAGGTTATTAGAGGTGAACTATCGTGATCAATATTAATGGGAAATGTAAAAAGCAGTTTATGAAAGTTCAATCTGCTTTTGAAAAGAATTTTCAAGATCACGATGAAATCGGGGCTGCAATTACAGTGTATCATAAAGGCACTAAAGTAGTTGATCTTTGGGCTGGATATAAAGATAAAAATACTTTTTCTCTATGGGAAGAAGATACGATAGTTCCCGTTTTCTCTGTGACTAAAGGTTTGACTTCGCTTTGTTTCTTAATCCTTGCTACCCAAAAGAAAATCAACTATGACGAAAAGGTCGCTTTATATTGGCCTGAGTTTGCAAGCAAAGGTAAGGAAAATATTACGATAAGAGAATTGCTCGAACATCGAGCTGGTCTTCATGTATTAGATTGCAATTTGTTAATAGAAGATTTTTGGAATAATCCGGACAAAGTGTACAACGCCTTGATCAGTCAGAAACCCAAATGGATTCAAACAGATAGACAAGCTTATGGTGCACAGGTTTGGGGGGCATATGCAGCTGAATTATTTAAGCAGATAACAGGAGAGACTGCTGGTAATTTCTTCAATCGTGAAATATCAAAGAAATTGAAATTGAATGTATTTTTGGGTCTACCGTCGGTATATCAAAGTAGAGTTGCGACTGTTTATCCAGTTTCATCGATAGATCGAATCAGGTCCTTGATTCCGCATTTTTTCAATAGAAATGATTCTGAAGGACGAACTGTACGGGCAATATTAACGGGAGATACGAATACTACCCGAGCCTATCTGAATCCTTGGATTGGATTTAGAGGACTTCATGCATTCAACGATCCGGATTTGCAAACGTCTGAATTATTATGGGCGAATGGAATGGCGGATGCAAGAAGTCTCGCTTACTTATACAATATTTTTGTTACGAATGGTAAGAATTTGAAAATCAAGATTGCAACTAAGAAGATACTGGATGAGCTAACATCTCCAAGAGTTTTGAAGTATGATGAAGTGATTCATAAAAATTTAGCCTGGAGCTTAGGTTTCATGAAAGAAGAAACGGGTGTGTTTTCGCCTAATCCAGAATCCTTCGGTCATCCAGGAATGGGGGGTAGTTTAGGATTTGTGGATACAAAAGCTAAAATTTCCATTGGATATGTTTGCAATAAAATGGACTATCGTAATCGTCCCCTTAAAACATTGGCTCTTTGTAAAGCGGTTTATGAATCCATATGAAATTGTCTATATTCTAATAAATGGAATTGACAATAACTAATCGTGGATAAATTGTTATCCGGGAGACATTTGTAAAAAAATAAGATTGCCATTGTTCTTTTTGTATACCTATAATTGTAAACTGAAGTCAGTCGGGAATGGATTTTTGAATCCAAATGCGATAACTGGTGATAAAGCTACGGATGAAATTTGGGATGCTGAGGATTCCTCGGATTTAATTTTACTCTGTCCAATTTTTTATCAGCTGCTTTTACCTGTTATATAAAAGATTTGTAATTTTATGCTTGAATCACAGATTAAATAGAAGCTGGTAATTATATCTTAAATGGTCTCAATTTAAGATATATCATTTTTTGTTCTTAAAAAGTTGATTTTACACAGAAAATGAAATCAATTATCCAAAATTCACACTAAAAATTGTATTATGGACATGCATTTATTTTGAAAAATGCATGTTAAAATGTAGAATAACATTGACAAGATTGTTTATTTATTTAATTTTTATTCTGAGGTAAAAAATGAACGTAAAAGTAAAGATTTGGATGTTGATATTGTTAGTTGGATTTGCTGTAAATTGCAATTTGCCAGGATTTGGTGATCTAAATTCAAATGGTATTTATGGAGAGGATGCTCGTGAAGAAATTTTAGAAGCAGGAGCTAATGCTGATTTGATTTATCTTAGCGCTTCTGGAGCATTAAGCGGAACAGGTGGTGGAACAGTTTTCTTCTTCCAACTGATCAGTGGTGAATTATTGAATGCTACGATTAATATCGATGATTCGAAATACTACACAGTGGAAAGTGTTGAAGATTGCAAGACTCAATTGTATCTTTTTAGCTTAACACTAGATAATTTTTTGACAGCTGCCTTAACTTGTGATCTACAGGAAGTCGGTTTGATTGATCTTTAATTGATTTTGATTTAGATAATCCTCGCTAGGTACTCAAACAAAATTGTGCATCTAGCGGGTCATGAACATTTATTCAGATTTTTTTGTAATAAATTCAGATAGATTTCTTTTTTCAAAAATATCCTTTTTTGTCGCTTTATACAAATCAAAAATTTCTTTCATGTTCTTGGCTAACTTGTTGGATGAATCATAGTCCAAGATATCATAGCCGTCAGGACAGAGAAGATTTACTATTTTGTCTAGGTTTAAGTTATCAGTTGAAATGGCAGGAGCCCATAATCCGTCTTCTGATTGTATGATGATTTCATTGTTCTGATAAATTTCCATTATGCGTTGGTATTCATTTTCTTCCAATCTGCATTTTTCCATGATATCTTTGTCCTGAAGCGGAGAATTGCCATCATGAAAATTTTGATAGATAAGATGGATGATTTGAATTCCATACCAGATTTGACGTTTTTCTAGTTCTTCTGTGGATCGCTTATTATAAGCAAGATACATTAGATCCGGATGCTGCACAAGATATGCGACTTCGCATCCGTATAGAATGATAATTGTTGAAACGTATATTAAAAGCAGAGTTAGAGGAATTGCAGCAAGAGTTCCATAAATCGCAAATTTTCCTTCTGAGAAAAATGAAACATAGAATTGAAATCCAATGATAAATATTACAAGAGCAAGTGATGTACAAAATGCACCCACCATTGCAGCTTTGAATTTTACAAAAGTATAAGGCATAATTCTATAAACAAAAAAGAAAATTAACCATAAAACAAAAAATGGTAAGATGAATTTCCCGAGTGCAGTTACACCTATTCGCCAAAAGGGTGATTTCATCATTATGGAAAAATCTGCAAGATCTGTCGGAGTATTTGCAAGTAGGTGATAGTTTTCCCCCAACACTAAGAATCTATCTTCTTTTTCTAGATATTTAACAGAGAATAAATCTTGTTTGGTTGGTGAGACAGCCTTTTTCCAGATAACTCCACCATCAAAAGTATAACGTATATTACCTGTATCTCCCACCATGATTCCATTTTTTTCGTCCTTGAAATGAATACCAAAGAAATCAATTTTTTTGAATCCAATATTTTTCTTAAACCAAGTTCGTCCCAGATCTTTAGATGTGAGAATTGCACCGGCATCTCCACAAATAAAAATCGAATCTCCAATGATGTCGATATCATTCAAACTTTCTTTTTCGAATGTGTTTATTTTTGTTAGAGGTTCGTATAGTTTCCAGGTTTTGCCGAAGTCTTTAGTTATAAGTGATGTGAAGTTTTCTCCTACCACTAAATATTCACCTGGTTTGATTTCAGCAATATCGTTTAAATCTTCTTTGAGATCTTTCATGAGTCTAGGACTCCAATTTTCTCCAGCATCACTAGTCTGAAGAATTAATCCATTTTTCCCAATAATCACTCCATCTTTATCATTGAACATTTTGATTCTTTTAAAACTAGCTTTTAGCACCAAATTCAATTGCTTTCGTTGGAACTTTCTCGCCATCCAGAATTTTCCATTGTCACGAGAATAGATCATTGTTCCGTTATCTGTGATGATATATAGATTTTTATCAACGATCGACATGTCGGTAAATGAACTAGTACGTAGATCTTGCTTAGATGCTTTCGTAATTTTGTGAAGAATGTTCTGAAGTTGGTTCTCATTCAAAACAGTATTTTGGTCTATATCAAAAACGATGGGTGGTTTTTGAAAGTCATAATCTATTTTATCCAGAATATTCGAATATACCCAATTGTTGTTTTTATCTTTTTTGAGATAAACATGTTTCTCACCAACAATAAATTCTTTTTCAGAATCCATTCTTAGATTTAATAGAGTAGGCGCAGAAAATTCACTAAGCAGAGATTGACCTGTAGACAATCCGATCGCCAAAAGCAAGGGTCCAAAAACTACAACCATTACGAATTCTGCTACTTTTTGAATAAATGGTCTTTTCTTTTTTACATGCCAGATTTTATTCATGGCATCTTCTAGATTTCTAAGAACTGATGTGGTAGAGAATAAAACAAAAAGAAAACCAATACCGGTAAGAGCTGCAGTATTATTCAATAATTCATATATTACATTAAAATATGTGCTAACATCCATAGGGATGCCATTCTTTCTTATGTATTCTTTGGCTAGCTCTTCATAATCTTTTATATTTATAAAATTTGCAGCGATTAATAGTCCAACGATTAAGGTTGGAATAAAACTTACAATAATTGCATAGCTTATAGATGCTGCACGAATGAGATCTTCATCTTTTGTGAAACGATCAGTAGCTGAAAAAAAAAGTCTAATAATACTTTTTCCTAAGGATTTTTTGGAATTATTTGGATCTTTCTCCCAAATGTTCGTCCATAGCTTCATTAATTTTTCTTTCATATTGTGTCTAAAATAAAAAAAGCAAGGCTCCTAAATCGTCAATGCAATTTAGTGCCTTGCCTGGAAGAAAATCTAAGAGAGGTAATTTTAAATATTCAGAACTACGATAGCTTGCTTTTTGATAGCGGAAGAAACATTTAATTTACTGATCAAATTTTTCAGTTCATCCATGTTGGAAGATTGTCCAATTCGAACTAGATAAAGGTTTTTCTTTTTAGTTACAAAGGCTTTCTGACCCAATTTCTTATTGTCTGCGGCAACCTTAACTTTATAATTATCTGCCATAGATTTTTGTGAGAATGCTGCAAGTTGAATTGTATACTTCCCAGATTTGGTATCAGTTTTTGAGCTCACAATTTTAGAAGTCTTGGAATGCGGGACAACTGTTCTGGAATTTTTGTGAAGAATTTCTTGGCGCTCAACATTTTCAGCTGGAATATTTTTTTGAAGGTCAATCACTTCAGCTTTTTCCGGATTCATCTCACTCGCAACCATTGGGTCTGGTGAATTTCCTCTATTGGCCAATTGGATAGGTTCTTGAGTTGTGTCCTGAGATACAGAAGATTCTTTGGATTCTTGATTTTTTTCTGTTTCTATTGAATTCGCTTCAGAAGATACAACTTGTTCGGCTTTCAATTCTTTGTTGGAATTAGATTGAGTCATAGCATTTCCTTTTCCAACGGATACGCCGAGAAAAAAGAATGAGAAGAGTAGGCCTAGTAGAAAGACCGACAGCATACTAATTCGTTTATTGTCTAAGTTGATTACGTAAAATATTTTCTCTCTCATTTCTTGTGTACTCTCTTTTCTAATCCTTTGTATATGTCTAGAACAGCTTTTTCTATTCCCTCATAGGTATTATCGTTGATTATTACGAAATCCGATAGAGACTTTTTTTTCTCGATATCCATCTGAGATTTCCATCTCAATTCAAAATCTGACATTGGCATTCCGCCGCGTCCTTCTACTCTTTTCCATGCTTCCTCTTTGCTTAGGTAAACACAAAGGCTTGCGTCGCAGATTGTGTGTGCATCGGTTTCAAATAGTAAAGGAACTTCCCACGCAACGATAGAATGATCTGGCATTGCATTCAGTTCCAAATTGAAGTCCCGTCGTATGAGTGGGTGAAGAAGTTTTTCTAATCTGGTTTTTCTTGATGGATCATTGAATGTCAATTTTGCAATCAATGAACGGTTAGCATCACTACCTTCTGGAAAACTTTCTTCTCCAAATATATCTATGATAGATTCGCGAACTGGTGAACCGATGCTTGTGTATTTGCGAGCAATATCGTCAGAGCTGATTCGTTTGGCTCCGAGTTTTTCAAATGCTTTGGATACAGTAGTCTTACCTGTTCCGACTCCACCCGTAATTCCGAGCAAAAGTATATTTGGATTTCCTAAAGCCATTAAGAGGACAATAATTTAAGTACCAATAAAGTACAAGATTTTTTTGGAAAAAAATAAATAATGTCTAAAGTTTTTTGAATTTTAGTGAAAACAAAAACGGATAAAAAATCGTAGCTGTCAATCCAGAAAGACCAGCATAGAGAATTTCTTCTAATGGGATTCCTAGAAGGAAAATATTCATGAATTTTTCTGTATGCCATACCAAAACAAAAATCTTTGGATAAATCATATCGATGAGTATGCAGATAGATGAATATATTGTAGTTGTTATCCATAAACCATGAATTGCCGGAAGCAGTAGATCTTTTCGAATAGTAATGATCCAAATGCTTATTACTGCCATGATTGCAAGAGTCGAGTAAATTATCGGAATTTCAAAAAAGACTGAAAAATAAACTGCAATCAAAATTGAAGTTCCCAAAATACTAAATCTCAATAGACCCAATGAACGAATGGATCTATTGCTAGCCTGATGGTTCTTGGTATAAGTCATATTGAATGCGAAAGGGTAAGCAGTTGAAGTACAAGCTGCGAGTCCAATTACAAAAATTATATCTTCTATTCCGAAACCGATCTTATGAATGAGATCGAAAAGAAATTCCGGTTCCCAATAACTTGGATAGAAATATCTTTCTGTTAGAGCGAAAGGAGTGGAGATGAAGGACATCCTATAAATTGGTTTTCTAAGATCTTTTCGGAAATAGAAAATCACCAATCCTGGAATTAATAAAATGATAGATAGAGTGAGGAAATTGTAACTCATATCATAAAACGAAAATGGAATGCGAGTCCCGCCGTGATACCAATAGTGCAAAGCAGATTCAAAAATACAAAAATGCTCAACTCAATATTGCCCGGTTCTGATTGAATAAAAAATAAAGATGTGAGAATCGCAATTATTGGAATGATTATCCAAAGAAGATTCAAATTCCAATTAGGCAAATAAAGGTAACAGAAAATCCAAAAACTGATGGTTAACAAATTCAATAAAATAATGATAAACTTTGCATTTTTCAATCCATAAATAACAGCTATAGTTTTTTTATGGGATATGAAATCGGAATTTCTATCGGGAAGTGAGGTTGCAATCGCACAAGCCAAATGCGTAGGAACCAAAATGAGCAAAATCAAATACGGAAAATTGAATAGGTTCTGAGATTGAGAATAGAACCCGAAAACTGGTAGGATTGTGCTGACACCCAGAGTTTGCAAAAACTCACCCCCACCTCTATAAGAAAATTTACCAGGTGGATAAGAATATAGAAACAAAAGCAAAACAGATGAAAAAATGAAAATATACGAATATTTTAAATGAAAAAAAGAATGTAATAGAATCCCTATTGCAAAACAAAGCGCAACCATTATCGCCGTTGCTTTCATTAAGACTGGTCTTGTTAAATTGCCATCAACAAGAACTCTTGATCCACCAGAAAAAATCGTATAGTCTTGATTTAGTTTATCGGTCTCATAATCTGCACAATCATTGCCATACACAATAAATAATTGAATGAATATCCCATACATCGTCATAAGAATAAAAATTTCTTGATTCCAATTACCTGACAGTGAATATGCTAAGGACTGTCCCAGAAAAATAGGAAAAAATATATATGATTGGGATGGAAGTCTGGATGCTTTGATCCAAATGGAAATAGTTTTTAAGAAATTGCTCATGAAATAAATAATTTATAACTTACACTAAATATAATTTTAAAACGTCAAGATTCTGATCTTGATTTGAATCTAAATACTATGTAACTGCAAGTCGAGTAGAAAATCGATTGCAAAAATAGAAATCCAAGGTCATATTTGAGATCAATGAAAGTATTATTTGCATTTAGAATTTTTCTAAAGGAAGATATCGTTAGAGATGTTGGAAGTATATCAAAAGCATAGAATTCTTGATTCGGCAAAATTGAAACTTTGAAAATGATGTTCGGTTTTGGAAAAACGATTCCAGAAAAAAGTAATAGCAAAAACATCACCATACTTGCAATAAGAAATGCTCGGTTTATTGAGTTCGAAATGGCTCCGAGGATGATCCCAATTGCGATCATGCAAATCATATTCAAGCTTGCGAATATTAAAAAAGAATTATCCTGCCAGATTTTATCAAAGCCAACCATATATGCTACAAGTAAACTAAGTAAAAAAGCAATCCAGGCAATTGAAAATTGAACTAAACCAAATCCAAAAGCAATTTGGGACTCGGAGATTCCTGTCATTTGAATTCGCAGAAGTGTTCCGTTAACTTTTTCGGAAGTAATTGCTATTGCGGAAGAGAAAACGATCATAATCATTGAGAAAACCAAAAGTCCAGGAATGAAATTCTCAAAGCTGCTGTTATTTACAGTATTGGCATCGCTTGATTCGGATGTAAAGATAAGCCAATAGAATAGAATAAAAAAAGGAGTAGTGAGTAAAGTTAGCGCAAGATTCATTTTATCTGAACTAGCTTGCCTAAAAAAAAGGTAAAGTATTGAATTGAATTGTTTCATTATTATCCCGACTCAATAATCCGCTTGATCTTCTTTGACAAAAGAATAAAAAACATCCTCAAGAGATACGGGCCTTACCGTGTAAGGAATCTCTCCATTTGAAATGTTTTCCAATTTGAATATATCAGAATGAATCAGAGAATCTAGATCCTCATAATAAAATACATGCTTATCATTGTATGAACTGCTTGATTGATTTTTATATTTAGAAAATGCATCCGATAGATGATTTAGTTCGGGTAAGTTTGGAATTTCAAGAACAAATCGTCCACCTAAACTTGCTTTTAGTTCATTGGCTTTACCGAATTTTAATAATTTGCCCTGATTCATAATAGCTACTTTTGTTGAGAAAACGTCTGCTTCTGTTAATTCATGAGTTGAGACAATGATAGTTACCATTTTTTCGGTGTGCAACTTGTTCAGAAAATCTCTTAGAAATCTGCGACTATATGGATCGAGTCCAGCCGAAGGCTCGTCCAAAATCAATATACTGGGTGAATGAACTATGGATAGAGCTATGCTCAATCTTTTTTGCATTCCATGGGAAAGTGTGATGGCTTTTGACATTAATTTATTTCCAAGACCCAGATCTGACAGAATTGATTTACAATGAGCTTCTATGTCTGTCACTTGAACTGAATACATTTTAGCCATAATCATTACTTGTTCTAAGCAATTGAGATTTGGCCAAAAGACATTTTGTTGAGGGCAATATCCAATTATTTGCCATATAGATTTTGCCTGATCATTCGCAGATGTTCTTACTGATCCTGAATTGGGTTTAGAAATTCCGGCAATTATTTTGATTAGGCTGGTTTTTCCCGCACCATTAGGACCGATAAGACTTAAAATCTCTCCTTTTTCTAAACTAAATGATATATTATTTAGTGCAATTGTAGAATGATACTGTTTGCAAAGGGATTCAACTTCTAGGATAGGAGATTTCATTCGTTTTTTCTATAGGTAAAATTTAACCTTAGAGCCAAAATTATACTATATGAAATAAGAATCTAAATCCATATTGAATAATGAAAGAAGTTTATTGCTTTAATAAACAAGATTCAAGATTAAAATGATTGATTATCGAAACTGGATTTTTGCATTTAAATTAAATAGTTGGCCTAAGTTATTGATTCCATTCTTACTCGGACAAGCTTTAGCTTACGAATCAAATGAGAACTATTGGAAATTTTTTATAATAGGTCTAGGAATTACAATCTTTCTAACTATCTACATCGTTCTTCTGAATGATTATGCAGATATGCGTGTTGATGGAATTAAGCGATCCATGTTTCCAGAATACAATTCTCTAAAAACCATTCCAGATAAAATTTTGAAGCCAAGTCATGTTTTAAACGTTGGAGTTGTTGCTGGAATAATTGTTTTAAGTCTATCTCTAATATGCTTCTACATAAATCATAATTTTTGGATCCCAATTCTCGGATATCTTTGCTTGAGTATTTTTTTTATATATTCTTTTCCGCCAATTGAGCTAAATTATAGGGGAGGGGGTGAGCTATTAGAAATGTTTGGAGTAGGTGCTTTCCTTCCTCTCTTTCAAATGGCTATTCAATCTTATTATAAAATTTCTGAGATCTCAATTGTTGCGATAGTAAGTTTTTTGATGTTTAGTGGATCAAGTGCTATAGCAAGTGGACTCAGCGATGAACAATCAGATATAGCTGGTGGCAAGAATACGGTCGTTACATATTTCGGAAATAGAAAAAGCAAGATTTTGATTCGGATATTGCAGATACTTGGAATAGGTTTTTTATTCCCTCTCTATTTTTATCTTCAAAATCTTTGGTGGATTGTGCTCCTAATTCAAGTTCATATGATCTATCGTTTATGGAAAACGATTCGTTTGGAAAATTTGGCAAATACAAACGAATTCAAGAATTTGAATATATTCAAAAACCACCTACATCTATCAATTTGGATTTCGTTTGGAGTCTTCTCCATCATGATTATGATCAGCCGAGCTATTTTATGAATCCTACTTCTGCAGAGATTTTAAAGATCGCAGGATCAATTGATGAAACTTTTGACTCAAAAGTAAAAAATCGATTCTCTTTGAATCCCGATATGATTACAGCAAATTCATTTTATTGTATTTTTGATAATTTGATACAGGATAAAACCGATCTCGACTTGCTTATAATTTTTGCAGAAAAATTTGCTACGATTATTGATTCTATTCTAATCAATTTTCCAAAAAGTATATTTTGGGATTTTGACTATTTTTGTAAAAGTTTAATGAGCGAAAAGCAATCGATTGAGGACTGGAAGTCAGAATTCGATCAAAGATTAGAATTGATTCTTTCAATCAATGAGAGGTTTGGTTGTAAGTCTTCAATTCGATTTCAATACTATCATGATTTCTTATATGGATTTGATTGGTTTAAATGGATGAATTTAGAAAATCGAGAATCATCTAAAGCAGATCCATTTGGAATCGAATTTCTCAGTTATATAAACAATCGAGGAAAAGAAATGGAAGTTCTCATTGAGAAGAATAGCGAAGAGTATGGTCAAATCGAAGATCATAGTTTTCGCAATCCTTTCTACTTTACAAGAACCGACAACGATGAAATGTTACTTATGCGAAATCTTGCATCTAACGACGAATTGCCGCTACAAACTTGGAAGTTATATCCGAACTTAGAATGCAAAAAAGATTATTCAGAAATCCGAAATAAACGAGCTTTTGAACTGAATATATCAGCTAACAAAGATAAGAGCGCACACAAAATTTAGTTCGAAAATTTATCTACCTCTTCGTCCTCCAGGATTTCCTGCACCAGAACCTGGGTTGCCATAGCCGCCACCAGGATTCCCGAATCCACCGCCTGGGTTTCCATAATTGGTGCCAGGATTTCCAGTGCCAGAACCAGGATTGCCATAACCGCCACCAGGATTTCCGTAACCACTGCTTGAGTTACCGTAATTGGTTCCAGGATTTCCCGTACCGGAACCTGGATTGCCATAGCCACCTCCAGGTTTACCCAATCCACCTCTAGCATTTCCATAATTCGTACCGGGAGTTCCTGTTCCACTTCCGGGTGTTCCAAGATATCCGCCTTCATTCGCGACAAGGTTTGAAACAAATATTCCCATAAATGCGCAGATCATTAAATTGAATTTCATAATTACCTCAAGTAGCGATCAGAATGTTTTATTTCTGTTAGACTTTTTGTAGAACTGTAAATTAGCTACAAATCTATTTTTAATTTAATATTCTTCACTAGATATTAAAATACGTAACTTTTTGATTTAAGCAACGAATCTAATATATAATACATTAGGATACCATTCATAAAATGAAAAGAAAACTTCTATCACCGTTGTTTATATGTCTATTGATTTCTTGTTTATTTACTTCAAGCAATGATTCAGCTGATGTTAACGATTCAATGAAGAAAGAAAAATTAGAATCATTGAGCAAGCGACTTCAATCTGGAAGCCTCAAAACTGCTTACTTCGCAAGTGGATGCTTCTGGTGCGTTGAAGCAATTTATGAATCGATACGAGGTGTAGAAGAGGTCATCTCAGGTTATTCCGGAGGAGAGGAAAAAAATCCAGGATACAACCAAGTTTCGATGGGAATCACGAGCCACGCTGAGGCAGTAGAAGTAATTTATGATCCGAAGATTGTAAGTTTTGAAATTTTGATCCGCGCATACTATGCATCTCAGAATCCGACCACTGTGAACGGTCAACATCCTGATTTTGGAAGCCAGTATCGTTCTATAATTTTCTATCAATCACCTCAAGAAAAAAAGATGATAGAGGACTATATCTCCAAGCTAAATAAATCTCAAGAATATGATCTACCTATTGCTACTGAAGTTTTACCGTACAAAAAGTTCTGGAAGGCTGAAGAATATCATCAGGATTTTGAAAAAAGGAATCCCTCGCATCCTTATGTGAAAGGTGTTTCGATTCCTAGACTACGAAAATTCCAAGCAAAATTTAAAGAATATTTGAAGTGATTTGCTGATTTTCAACAATTCGTCCTTAGCAAAATGATTGTAAATTCTTGCTCGCATGCAAATTTGCCAAGAGAACATGAAGCAAGCAGAAGAAATCATCACAATCAGCAATTTATATAAGACTTATGAATCTGGATTCAGCGCTCTTAAGAATATAAATCTATCCATCTTCGAGGGAGAAATCATTGCTCTCCTTGGTCCAAATGGAGCAGGCAAAACTACTTTAATTTCTGTAATCTGCGGTATTGTTAAATCGACGAAAGGTTCAATAAAAGTAGCTAATAAAGACATCGTAGATGATTTTCGGATTACAAGAACATTGATTGGTTTGGTTCCGCAAGAATTAACAACAGATTCTTTTGAGACTGTTTGGTCGACGATCAAGTTGAGTCGGGGACTTTTTGGTAAGGCACCTGATTCTGCTTATCTTGAAAAAGTATTACGATCACTTTCTTTATGGGATAAGAAAGATCAGAAAATTCTTACTCTATCTGGTGGAATGAAAAGGCGAGTGTTAATTGCAAAGGCTCTTTCTCACGAACCGAGAATTTTGTTTTTAGATGAGCCAACTGCAGGCGTTGATGTGGAATTGAGAAAAGATATGTGGAATATTGTCCGTGACCTCAAAGCATCCGGTGTCACGATCATTTTAACAACGCATTATATTGAAGAGGCTGAAGAAGTAGCAGATCGAATTGGTGTTATGAATAAAGGTGAGTTGATACTGGTCGAAGACAAGAAAGATCTAATGAGTAAGCTTGGCCGCAAACAATTGATTCTAGATCTTAACACTCATCTTAAAGAGATTCCGAATTCACTTTCGAAATATTCAATAGAGCTTATCAATGACGGAAGCCAACTTGTATACACTTATGATACACAAAGTAGGCAGAATGGAATCACGAGTCTTCTTGATGGACTTAGTAAAGAAAATATTTCATTCAAAGATATCAATACAATCCAAAGTTCTTTAGAAGAAATTTTTGTTGAACTAGTGAAGGAACCAAAATGAATTTATATGCAATCAAATCAATTTACATATTTGAAATGGCTCGAACATTTAGAACGCTATTTCAAAGTATAGCATCTCCAGTAATATCTACGTCATTGTATTTCGTGGTTTTCGGATCGGCAATCGGATCGAGAATTCCAGAGGTTGGGGAAGTTTCATACGGAGCCTTTATCGTTCCGGGTTTAATTATGCTCTCTATTCTCACGGAGAGTATTTCTAATGCTTCATTTGGAATCTATTTTCCTAAGTTTACAGGAACGATTTTCGAGATTCTATCAGCTCCTGTTTCTATGATAGAAATTTTGATTGGATATGTCGGAGCAGCCGCAACCAAATCTGTAATGCTTGGACTGATCATGCTCGCTACAGCAAGTCTTTTTGTTCCTCTTCAGATCAAGCATCCATTTATGATGGTGTTTTTTCTTATTTTGACTGCAGTTTCCTTTAGTTTATTTGGGTTTATTATTGGAATTTGGGCGGACAGTTTTGAGAAGCTTCAAGTGATTCCTATGTTGATCATTACTCCTTTGGTATTTCTGGGAGGTAGCTTCTATTCTATCGATATGCTTCCACCTGTTTGGCAAACCATAAGCCGTTTCAATCCAGTTCTCTATCTAGTGAGTGGATTCCGTTGGAGTTTTTATGAGATAGCGGACGTTAGCGTAGATCAAAGTATATTTATGATAAGCATTTTTCTTATGATTTGCTTTGTGATTGTATGGGCAATATTCAAGACCGGTTATAAAATTAGAAAATAGTTTCTCTCAATTTGGAATCAGAATTCACTTCATTAAGTTATTTTCTGGATGCTTTTGCAAGAAGTGTCTCTGATCTAAATCGGTTGACTTGAGGGTTTAGTCTTAGATTTTAGTTGTATGCGTTATCTTGAAACATCTCAGATCATCCCATCCAAAGGCATGTCTTATACTTTTTATGAAGTTGAAGGCGAGGATAAAATTTTACGAATGCTTACGACCATTCCTGATATGGATGAGATCCATATCTACCCTAAGCCTCCTGTTAAGAAAATGTATAAACCTGAATTGTGTAAAGTGATAGAAGCAAACGAGTTCTTAGGTTTATGGGCAATGGGAGAAGAGAGAAAAGCGAAATAATAGAAAGTTTATTTCTGCGACTTTTGGAGATTGCTGGGAGGTTTGATTGCTTGCTGCGGTATGCAAGAAAGTGGATGGCCCCGGACAGAGTCGAACTGCCGACACGAGGATTTTCAGTCCTCTGCTCTACCGACTGAGCTACAGGGCCCTTCCAAAGTCAGTATTTTCTTACAGGGTTGCTTGTCAAATATCTAAACGAAAAATTCTCTAGATCAGTTAAAGAATTTATATTATAAAGAATTATGGGATCCATCGCAAAAGGGTGGGTTCTTGGTTTGCTTGCATCCGCAAAAAGCAACCTCACCTGAAGAATCACAAACATATTTTAAAGGCTTCATGCCTGTTTCATTTTTTGCATGTGCCCCATCGCAAAATGGTTGAGATGATGAGTAGCCACAACTACACCACATTTTTTTGGAACCTTCTTCCATCGAAAGAACATAGGGTGATTTCTGAGCTGGTATAGGTGCTTCTGCCATGATAAACCTCTTATTGGATTGAATTTTATTGAATCAAAATCTTTGAATCAGTTTGCTTGATTGCTTACGGACTTAGACTCTAATTTACAAAGGTTTTCATATAACTTTGTAATATTTGGTATTTCCAAATTATAAAAAAAACCGTATTCTATTAATTTTCCGTAGATTGCATCAATCTCCATAGGACGACGATTTTCGAAATCCAATTTCATGCTGGTTGGATAGGGTTTCATTTTTCTTGTTCGTTCAAGCCTGTCCGCAATAAAGGAGTCGGTGATTTCGAGGTTCATAGCTTTTGCGATCAGTTGGACTTCTGACATCAATTTTTTAACCAAGTCCAAAATTTTCGGGTCATTCATCATATCATCGGTCTGAGAATTGTAAACTACACTGAGTCCATTAAATGGAACATTCCAAATCAATTTCTTAAGTCTAGCGAGAGTTAAGTTGGATTCACAAGTTACAGGAATTTTTGCTTTTACCAACATCGATTCTAAAGTATCCAAATCCATTCCAGAATCAACATTTCTCTTGTGAGGTTGATTTGTTTTAACAGAGGATATATTTTTTTTATCAATCGAATTATGGGTCGCCATTGAATTTGCTGGTTTGTATTCAGCGATTGTGAGATCCCCATAATCAATATGTTGGATGACAGCTTGAGATTTCCGAACGCTACAGAGAAATGCTAAACCTGCGAAAATTCTTGAATTGGGCAAAATCTTATAGATGAGTTCTTCTGTTCCGATTCCATTTTGAATCA
The DNA here is from genome assembly GCF_028462125.1 of Leptospira sp. GIMC2001. Classification (NCBI taxonomy): domain Bacteria; kingdom Pseudomonadati; phylum Spirochaetota; class Leptospiria; order Leptospirales; family Leptospiraceae; genus Leptospira; species Leptospira sp. GIMC2001. The sequence goes on from NZ_CP115468.1 coordinate 1,630,201, forward strand.
AAAGAACTGCGGGTTCGATCACAGAGGAATTCGAATTTTTTGTTTTGGATTGATTGTCTGAACTAGTTTCTGGATCCAGAGTGGTTTTTTTAGATAAATAATTGATTAATAGATCGCCTAGCGATGAATTGTCGGTTGACTTGATACAAATGATTATTAGATCTATATTCCTGGGTAACAATTTTGGATCTTGAACAAAATCAACAGGATAGGTTGTTCTATTGTTTATATCGGATACAAATTGTTCCGTAGAGATGAGTTTGATATCTCCCCATGGCGACAGAATCTCTAAACCATATCTCATACAGTAATCGTAGTCGGAACGTAAGAGAAAAGTTACTTGATTGCCAGTTGAAGCAAGCAATCCACCATAAAACCCACCGACAGCACCCGACCCGATAACAACAATTTTCTTCATTAGAATAATCTAATTTTAATTTCTTCCCTCATAGCCAATCACATCCATAAAAGCGGAGACGCTAAATACAGCCTTACCAGGACCCGGATCTCCATATCCAGGAGGCGTCGGGAGATTGTATTTCTCAAATGTTTCTTTCCACACTGTGAGAAGTTCACAAAAATATTCCAATGGGGGACCTGCCTGCGTCCCTAAAGTAGTAAAAGGTTCAGGACACCAAGCGGTAAATCTAGGAACAATTCCCTTAGACATAAAAAAATCCAAACCTTCACCAGTGGATCGTATAGCCTCTGCTACAGTTTTGAAACCATATGGTTGAGATAGTTCCACTCCTCCAACAAAATTCGGAATTACATTTTCTGCACCGAATACTTCTGCAGAATCAACAACTCTTCTGATCCATGTATCATATCCAATCCATGCTTCTTTGCCAGGACATATTTTTTTGAATAGTTCACGATCCCATACTTCATAGTTAGGATGATAGATTTGGATTCCTGAATCTTTGAATTTTTTGCAGTCGTCTTTCTCAAAAGCTTGAGCAACCAACTTACCCATCCAACGACCTGGAAATTTAGTTTCTATTGCCTGAGGATATTGCAAATAAAAATCTACTTCATTTTTTTTCTTAAGTTGGGTTAGGACTGAACCGCCGGTTATAGTGTATACTTTTGCTACTTCATCTTCAGCATCTATCCATGACAAAACTTCGATGAGGTCTTCTACATCCTTGACTCCAGTGTAAGGTCGTCCAGCTCCCTTTTGTTGTCGGTAGTTATGATTGATGTCACAGTATGCACATTCTTCTTCTTTTCCAAAATATTGACAGTTTCGAAAAACTGTAAGATAGATAAGATAACCCCATTCAATGACCGGTGCAATCTCGCCTGGAAATTTTCCAGACTTTGTTTTATGGCGATACCATGCAGGTTTTGGCGGATAAGCTGCGTTACCTAGATTGGTTTCATACAAAAAGAGAGTTGGAATTCCATCTACCAATTTCATCTTATACGGTGAATTAGCATTGTTTCGAGTCGATATCACTGTAGGTTTCAGTGCAAAATGTCCACCTTGGATTCGGATTTCTTCTGGAGCTTGTGTATCGGCACCATCAACTAAATCTGCGAGGGGAGTATGATCGAATGAGAAAATAAAATAGTCTTTAGATTTATAATCCTTACCAATTTTAAAAGATTCTGGAAGAAAATGAATTCCTTGTCTCAAGATATCTTGTTTTACGATTGCTTCGATCGGAATGGATTTATATTTTCGTTCCATTTCTTCGAGAAGCTCTAAGGAGGAAGGTTGTCTGATTGTATTAGTTTGAATGGTTGCCATTTTGCTTATCTAGACTTTAGACTTTCTATACTGTCTAACTTTCTATGAGACCCTATTTAATCACTGTTCTTTTTCTATCTATTTTTGCAACTCAGCGAATTTTCAGTCAATCCATAGAGCTTATTCGTGTGGGATCTGGATTTGATCAGCCCACAGAAATTTCTTCCATTCCAGGCAATGATACTGATCTGATCGTTTTGGAAAAAACAGGCAAAGCAAAACTTCTGAATCTGCAAACGGGTTCTGTTCGCACAGTGATTGATCTTTCCAAAATTGTCCTCACTTCCTCTGAGCAAGGTCTGCTCGGAATTGCTTTTGCGAATGATTACTCGAAATCCGGTAAAATATATCTGAATTTTATCATGAAAAGAAATTCGGAAGATCGCACCATCATTGCCGAGATCAACCAAGATATATTTCGTTCCACAGAACCTATTCTAGAAGTTGATAATATTCTTAAGGAAATAGCTCAGCCTTATGCAAATCACAACGGTGGATGTATTCGGATGGGTAAGGACGGCTTTCTCTATATTGGTTTGGGTGATGGAGGTTCAAGCAATGATCCACATGGTAACGGACAAAATAGCAAAACTTTTCTAGGTAAATTATTGAGAATTGACCCAAAACTTGGTAAGGGTGGAATGCAGTACCAAATTCCCAAAGACAATCCTTTTTACAAAAGCAAAGAATTCTATCCGGAAATTTATGCATATGGCTTCAGAAATCCTTGGAAATTTAGTTTTGATCGAGAGACTCATGAACTATTCCTTGCAGATGTCGGACAAAATCGAATCGAGGAAGTTAACGTTGTTCGGAAAGCTGGGAATTATGGTTGGAATATTTTTGAGGGAAACGAATGCTTTAAAGGCAATTCAAAATGCAAGGATTTGAAAGGTGCAATACAGCCCATTCATACCTACAATCATGATCTTGGGCAGTCCATTACGGGCGGATACGTGTATCGAGGGACAACGATTCCTTCTTTTCAGGGTCATTATGTGTTCGGAGATTTTGTTTCTGGAACAATTTGGAGTCTGAGTTATCAAAAGGGTAAAATGACGGACAAAATGTTACTCAAAACCAAGATGAATATCAGTACTTTTGGTGAGGACAATTTTGGAGAACTCTATTTGGCAGATTTTTCCAAAGGTGAGGTTTACAAGCTTCAAAATGCAAAAAAAACCTTAAAATAAGCAGTTTACCCACAAATTAAAAGATTTTTCTTGATTTTCTGATTGGTATTGAGTATTTTTAGCAAGTAAGCAATTAGCGATGTGAACTTTTTTCTTTTTTGTGAAAATTGTTTATTCTCATTTGTTATTAAGAATAGCCCCATTGGGCGAAAATAGAAGGTTAGGTTAGCAGTTATGAAACAAGTACCATTAAAAGTTGTTCTCATTGTGTCTGCACTTTCGATCCTTACTTTGGTTTGCAAAAAACCAGATACAGATCTAGAAAGTTCAGCTTCCAAAGGTAGCACGATCAGTGCAGTGATTGTTTTCAGTGTGGGAGATTCTAAAGTATCTCACGCAGACGGCACTGAAGAAAGAGCGCAGTTAGGAGCATCAGTCAAGACTGGTGATACCATTAAAACTGGGGAGAAAGGAAAAGTGGATCTGCAACTTGACAATGGATCTTCTATTCGTATTGCTCCATCAACCACTCTTGATTTTGCTAAATTAGCAATGAATGCTTCTGGATCTTCAGAAACTCAACTAGCACTTGTGTCTGGTAAAGTTTTTGCCAATGTGAACAAAGCTAAGAAAGATGATAACTTTTCTATCGTTACACCGACCGCGATTGCGGGTGTTCGTGGAACATCTTTTATTGTTGAGAACGATGCTAAGACCAATAAAGCTAAAGTAAAAGTTGTAGATGGTGCAGTTGCTATGTCATCTAGAATTCCCGCTTTAGAAAATCTTAAACCAGAAGAAATTGAAGCAAATGCAGACTACAAAAAATTAGTAGCATCGATTGAATCTTCTTCAGTTGTTTTAGAAAAGGGGCAACAAGCATCACTTAAGTCAGACAATAAGAAATTGGTTTCTGACATCGACAAGTTAGATGTATCAGCTGTATCATTAGTTGTTGCTAACGAAAAGCCTGAGATGACTCAGTCTAGTCTTACAAAATCGGAAGAACAAGAACTCAAAACGATTGTAAAAGTAGATGAAGCAACAGCAAAAGAACTTGTTGACTTGAACCAAAAAGGCGCTTCATCTGAAGATGCAACTAAACTCGCTGAGATTGAAAAGAAAAGAAAAGAAATCGAAGAGAAGTTAGCTGGTAAACAAGAAGTTCTTAAGAAAGAATTTGAAAATTCTTTAGCTGAGAAACCTAAAACTTTCACTAACAAGAAAGATATAGTTTCTTATTACGAAAGAATTGAAAAAATCGTTCTTACAAATGGAAGTTTTGAGGTTGGTGCAATCATCAATCAAGAAAACAACACAATGATCGTTCACACTGAACTCGGAATTAAGAAAATCAATCTTGATGACGTTGAAGAAGTAATTTACGATTATCAATCCAAAACAAAATTCTAAAACTACCTATCTATTTCTGGCTTCACATATGTGGAGCCAGATAGATATCTTTGCTTTCACATCCAACAAACAATTTATGCCAGAACAATTGTCTGGTTTCCATAACACTCCCCGAGCTCAAAGATCAATTGATGCATTCTGATCTAATCATCACATTTTGTTTGATTTTCTTCATGATTCTTCTAAATGGAATATTTGCCGGCTATGAAATCGCCTTAGCTTCTGTTAATTTAGGACGACTCAAAGTTCTCAGTGAAGCCAATGTTCCGGGAAGTAAATCTGCCTTGGATATGAAACTTCGGATGGAGGCAAGCCTTGCTGTAGTCCAAATCGGAATTACTCTTGCAGGAGCAATCGCCGCTGCAACCAGCGGAGTGAGTGCTAAAGAATTGATCACACCCGCGATTCTAAATTGGATCGATATTCGAGAATCAGTAGCGGATTTTCTCGCGATTGCGATTGTTGTAATCCCTTTAACATCTGTAACTATAATATTTGCTGAACTTGTGCCAAAGACGATCGCAATAAAAAACAACGAGATAGTTTGCTTGAAGCTAAGCCCATTTATGCAAGTAGTGAGCTATATGGTATATCCGAGCATTCTATTCTTTGAATGGTCTACTAAAAATATTGTGAGATTGTTTGAGTCAAAATCTGGAGATTTTTTTTCGGAGGGTGATCTAGGACTCATTGAATTAAAGGCTCAAGCAAATGCCTTAAAAGCGAATCGAATCATAAATTTACACCAAGAACAAATTATCCTCGGTGCAAGCAATCTTTCTCAAGTAACCTGTGCAGATATTTTTATACCTGTATATGAAGTGGTCTCTCTTTATGTCGATGATGATTTACCTGGACATTTTGTAACCATACACCTAGATCCTTATACAAGATTTCCTGTAATTGAAGAGAAGGGCAATCCAAGTTCTATTATTGGATATGTGAATATTAAAGAGGTGATTTTTCTTGCCAAAACACATCCGAATAATCCTAATTTGCGAGAAATTTTAAGACCATTGATTTCTATGAACGAGGATACAAGTATTGGAGATGCATTTGCAAAAATGATGAGAGAACATGTTCACGTATCCCTCGTCAAAGATAAAAATCAAAAAATTTTGGGAATCATTACCTTAGAAGATATTTTGGAAGAGGTTGTTGGAGACATTCAAGATGAATTTGATCGTCTACCTAAACATTTAACCCAATTGGGGAAGAGTTATATAGTTGGAGGTGGAGTCAGCCTCAATACAGTTTTGAAAACTATAAAAATGCAAAGTGATTCTATATATCCAGATAATTTAAATATGAGTGATTGGTTAAGATCAAAGCTGCAAAAAAAAATTCAGGGTGGAGATGTATTTGAAATAGATGGGCTTAAGATTCTTGTTAGGAAAGTGAAAATGAATCGAATTTTTGAAGTCTCTATATCAATCAATGATTCTGGCTTACATAATAGGTATTCCAAACAAGCTTGATTGCCTGCATAATTGGTGTTATATCTAAAACGGCAACTTTATCTAAGTATCCAAGCAATATCCGATTGCGTCCATATACTTGAGGATTGCCCCATTCAACTTTGACATCTGGAATTCTATCTAATGCATTGAATACAATCTCTTTTGCAGTATAGTCACCAATTTCCTCTTTTAAAGCTGATAGCTCAGTCATGATCGCATGATAGAATAGACGTGTTAGCTCAGCATTGGGAAGCGGAGGAAGCGAATTCTCAATCTGCGAGCTGTTCAATTTGTTCGTCGGCATGGTAGGAACTTCTTATTAGCGGACCAGATGCAACCGAAAGAAAACCAATTTCTCGTGCATATTTTCCATATTTGTTAAACTCTTGGGGAGATAGATACCTTTGAATCGGGAAGTGTGTTTCTGTTGGCTGGAGATATTGTCCAATCGTTATCATGCTCACTCCATTTTTTCTTAAATCATTTAAGGCCTCATAAACCTCATGTTCTTCTTCACCCAATCCTAATATAATTCCTGATTTTGTTCGAAATCCATGTTCATGAGCATCTTTCAATACTTCCATTGAGCGATTATAATTCTTAGCTGGGGTAATATCTGCAAAGAGTCGTTCGACTGTTTCGATATTGTGGTTAAATATATCTGGTCTAGATTGATAGATTCTATCCAAGGATTCACGCTTTGCTTTGAAATCAGGAACCAAAATTTCAATTCTACAGTTAGGCAATCGTAGACGAATCTCTTCTACTGTGCGTGCAAAATGTTCAGCTCCTCCATCACCTAAATCATCGCGATTGACAGATGTCACAACAACATGTCTTAATCCAAGTGATAGAGCTGATTCGGCAACATCGACAGGTTCATTCTCATCTAGTTTGAGTGGTTTACCAAAAGCAACGTCACAGTATTTGCAGCGTCTCGTACAAATATCTCCTCCGATCATATAGGTTGCAGTTTTCCTTGACCAACAATGATTGAGATTGGGGCAAGACGCTGATTCGCATACGGTATGAATACTTCCTTTTGAAACATTTTCCCGGACAAGGGATACTGCATCATTGGGTGTAGGAAATTTTAAATTAACCTTCATCCAATTCGGTTTATCAGGCACCGGCGTCACGGACTTGGTTCTGGCTTTCTTTTTGAGTGGATTCATTTCCTTAATCTTTAGACTTTCCTTGATAGCAGTATTTTGTAAAATGGAATTTATGAGAATCAATCGTTTCCTGGCGGGATCGGGAATCACGAGTCGAAGAAAGGCAGAAGAGTGGATTCGCGAAGGAAGGGTTCGAGTCAATGGAAACCTTGTGGTAGATCTTGGTACTCAGATCAATACTGAGTCTGATCTGGTGACTGTGGACAATGTTCCTTTCAATGAACACAAGCCCGTATCAATCGATAAAGTTATCATTCTTAATAAACCTGCAGGCTATCTAACATCTCATTCGGATCGATTCCATGATAAAACTATTTTTGATCTTCTTCCGCAAGAATACGCAAATTTTCGTTTTGCGGGGAGACTGGATTTGGAATCTAGAGGTGTGTTGATCTTGTCGGATTCTGGAGATGTGATTCAAAGATTGAGTCACCCGAGCCTAGGTCCAGAAAAGGAATATATAGTTCATACATTTCAGAAAATCAATGCCCAAAAAGTAGATGTAGATTTTAGAGTTGGAATTCGAGACCAGGGCGAAACCCTTCGAGCTAAATCAGTTTCACCAATTACTGGTGATACAAATTCATTTAGGGTAGTTCTTGAAGAAGGGAAAAAACGTCAATTGAGAAGAATGTTTCTTAAGTTAGGTGGTAGAGTTTCCGATTTGTATCGTGTTCGTGTTGGTAATTTTTCTCTAGAAAAAATCAATATTGCTGAAGGTAAATGGAAATGGATCGACTTAAACAAAATAATCGATAAGGCAAAGTAGTCATGAAAGATAAGAAATTTTTATTATATCCTGTATATTTTCTTCTAGTATTATTTATAATTGATAAAATATTTTTGATAGATTTTTTTCGAAAAGATTTTATCCAACCTGGAAATGCAATGTTTTACTTTCAGAGAAATCAATTGCAAGAGAGAATTAAGAACGATCCCAGCTTAGAAAAAGGCAATAAAAAACTCGCTGTAGCTCTTGGTGATTCCAGAGCCTATCCTTTCTCAGAGCCAGGACTAAGTGAGAAAGAAAAAGACAATTGGATTATATATAATTTTTCAAGTCCGCAAGCTGTTCCCATGTATTCGCTTATGCGTTATGAAAGGCTTATTGAAGATGGGATTGTTCCAGATCTCCTCTATGTTGCTATAAGCCCGGAATCATTTGATGATTCGAAGGGTGCTATCTATGATCCTTTTATGCGACTCGGTATGGATGAAAAATTTAAAAAAGACTATTGGGATTTGATTCCTTGGAGTGCTCGTTATGATTATATACTAGGTAAAGTATTTGCTTTTTATGGACTCAAACTCGACTTCAAAATGTTGTTAGATCGTTATAAATACAATAGAATGTCAGATTACAACCCGGAATTTAATGAGGAAGTTATGATTCTCAATCTTGGGAAAGGTGAATATTTAGGATATGCAACATTTGCGAATAACGAATCAAAGTTAAAAAAAGATGCCATAAGAATTAAGAATATCTATTTAAATCGGTTTGTTGTAGATGATACACAATTTCTATTTATTGAGAAACTACTAGCCTTGGCTGAGAAGAAAGGAACTAAGGTTTTTTTAGTATGGCCTAGAGTTTATATTGATTATCGCGAATCATATCGAGAATTGGGTTTAGATAAGCATTGGTGGGGTAAAATAAAAAGTCTCGCCAACGAATACAAAGCTCAAGCGATTGATTTTAATGTTGAATCATCATGTGATATATTTAATGATGCATCACACCAATCGATTCAATGCTTCACTGAACAGATGAATTATATTTTTGATCGTTATTCAGAATTGAAATAATTTATTTATGTTTATTTCTAACTGTTTGCAATATTAATTTAATTCATGAATTCTTCATTATAGCACTGACTAAATCAATTTAGAATTTTGACACAGATTGAATTTTTGATGCTTCGATTACCAATTTCATGATCTCTGGGGAACACCTGGCAGAAATATGGCTTGAATCAGTATAGTAATTACATTTTGTATCTACGTTCTGAAGATTAATATACGGATAACCATAGGCTTCAATCTTATCTTGGATAATTTTATCTGCTGATATAGCTCCTGATTCTTCTTGTTTTTGCTTGTATATTGAATGAACTCGTGGTCTCCAGAATACTACGGGAATTTTGGACTTTTGAATTTTAGCTAATAGAAGATCTAATATTGCGACTTCAGATTCGGAGATTTTGAAATCTTTTAGAATATTATGTGATACTAAATATTCTGTGTATTCAAGAATTCTCTTTTTGTATTCAGTCTCAGGAAAGGAGAACTCTTCAAAGTCTATATGATTGGCTGGCAAAGTTCCTGTTGTCGGGAAAAAGGAATAAGCTGGAATTACATTATTTTCTGATAAATAATCTTTGCCCTTTATGAATTTCTGGAGTGATTTTTCTGGCATGAATTTATAATACACTGACGGAAATAAAGTATAGAGATACAAGTCTTTTCGCCAAGTATTATCAGCTACTGGAAGCAGTTCTAATAGAAATCTATAAGGGAAAATATTGGTTCTAAATTGAAAATCCGCATGGAATGGGTTATTCGTATTGAGACTTTCAGGAGATACTTCGATGATAACTAATTCAGGTTTAAATCCTGATTCAACAATAGTTTGAAACAAGTAAAGATGATAAAGGAATTCTGAAGCTTTTACTATCGAGCGAGTTTCGAAATCATAATTAAGGAGCATATTCTTCGATTCCGTATCGATAAAAGGATTCGATTCTATACTCTTATTATCTAGAAAACTTAATATATCAGATCTAGACGTTCCAAGAATAATGATTTCTTTTTTCGAATCTAAGTTTTTTTTCTTATCTAAATATATACCGCGCATTGCGTCGCTTATGTTTTCAATGGGAGTGTTATCTAATCTTCCAGTTTTGTAGCAGGACGGAATCAAAGATACTTTGTCTATTATAAATAGAAAAAGTAAAAGTCCAAATGGCATTATAAAAATTCTTATATTCATAATTAAAATTGAAAATAAATAAACTGCTCTTGTATTACTGGAATTCTGGATATTGCAAAATACAAAATTAAACTAAGTACGGGAATTGTTATATAGTGATTCCACTTAATTCGGTTTGCGAAAAAATCTTTCCATTCAAAAAATTGAATCAAATAGCAAAGAACTACAAGCCCAAAGAATTGCTCCAAAAATATTTTTGTTTTACCAGGATTGGAAAAGGATGCAATCATTTTAGAAAGAACATCCCAATTTCCTGATCTAAATGCGAAAGCTCCAACTAACCAGAAAAAGGTGACGATAGCCCATCCTAATATTTTTTTTGGAATTGGAGATTCTACTGTAGCTTTGCCAAGTCTTCTTTCTATTACAAGAATTGAGCCATGCAAAAAACCCCAGATCAAGTAAGCATAGGTGTTACCGTGCCAGAGCCCACCCAATGACATTACAATGATTGTATTAAAATTCAATCGTAGTGCTGATACTCGACTTCCTCCAAGCGGAATATATAAATAGTCTCGAAGCCAAGTAGATAGAGTAATATGCCATCTTGACCAGAGTTCAGCAAAGTTTAAACTGAAGTAAGGAGCTCGGAAATTTTCTGGAATTCTATAACCTAGTAGTAGGGCACAACCGCGAGCGATATCTGTATAACCTGAGAAATCACAGAAAATTTGAATCGAAAAACCGAGAATTGCAAGTAAAGTTGTGGTTCCACTAAAGCTTAACGGATCGGCCCAGATTGGATTTATGATTCTTGCCATTTGATCGGCGATTAAGACTTTTTTGAAAACACCTGATAGAATTCTATACAAGGCTTCTATCGTGTCGGATTCATTTTGTCTAATATTCTTCAATTGATGAAAAAAATCAGAATGGCGCATGATTGGTCCTGCAATCAATTGAGGGAAAAAGAAGATAAAAAGTAAAAAATCCAAAAACCCGATATCAGCAGTTTGGTTCCTATAAGTATCAACTATAAAAGCAATTATTTGAAAAGAATAGAAGCTTATGGCGAGAGGTAGTATAATATTGGGAAATTCAGAAAAGAAACTCAAGGCTTGTGGATTATATGATATATATCCATTTATAATCGATTGACTGTATTTAAAAAACAGTAAATTCGAAATATTAAATATGATCCCGATTATCATAAATCGGTTCGACTTCGTTTTCCGAATACCAATTACACATAAATAGCTAATAGCTGTGACAGCTAGAAAGTGAACAAAAAATCCAAGGCTCCAATAGGCATAAAAAAAGAAAGATGCAATTAAGAGGATATATTTTTTCGAAGCTTGAGGTGCAAACCAGTAGATAGAATAAACAACTACAAAAAATAATAAATAATCAATAGAGTTAAACCACATAGCTTAGGTAACTATTAATTGATAAACTAGAATGCAGTCAATTTATTTTCAAGGAACCTCAGTTCCGAGAGCCGATTCGTATATTCGAAACCAATTTTCCTGTTTCATTTGAATACTCATTGATTCAGCGAGTTCCAATATTCGATCTTTCTTCGTTGTCCCAATGACAGGAATAATTTTTGAAGGATGATTGAGTAACCAAGCAATTATCGTTTGTGGAACAGTTTGTTCGGTTTCCCGAGCAATGGTATGCAGAATATCATTCAAATTAGGTATATTGGCTGAACTTTTATTTAGTGAATTATTTTGCACCGAATCAGTGTTTTGTTTCGATGAATTGGTTAAATCTCTAACTAAATTACCACCAGCCATAGGCGACCAAGCCATGGGTGATATTTTCTTCTCCATAAGAAAGTCCAAATCTCCGTTGATGAATGGTTCAATTCTCATTGGATTGATTTCAATTTGATTTGTTACAAGTGGGTTTGACATATTGGATTGTAAAAGTTTAAATTGACTGGGAGTGAAATTGGATACACCTGCAAATTGGATTTTTCCGGAATGAATGAGGTCATCGAGACATTTTCCAGTTTTTTCTGGATCCATAAGAGGATCTGGACGATGGATGAGAAAAATATCAATCTTTTCAACTCCAATTTTTTTTAGTGAGTTTTCTACAGATGTTGAGAGATGCTTTGCCGATGTATCGTAATACTTTACTTTTCTTTCCGGGTATTTATCTGATATAAGACAAATATCGGATTTAGTTACAATAGAAATTTTTTTCTTCAGTGAAGTGTTATTTGAAATAGCTTCACCAAATATTTGTTCGCATTCATAGTTTCCGTAAATATCCGCATGATCAAACCAATCGATACCTAATTCCAGACAAGTTTCCACTATTTGTAGGATCTCCTGCTTGGTTAGTTTTGCATCTATGATTCTCCAAACACCATACACGATCCTCGAAAGTTTTGGACCTTGTGGATGAATTAATATTTGTTCCATTATTTTCTAACTCCATTCGTCAAGGGTGTGATAGGAATTTCATTGAGGTTTGGAGTTCTTTTCTGAACTTCGGATAATTTTATTTTTTGTATCTTGGGAAGAATATATTGACTCACATAGTCAATTTCACCGTTCAATGGGTATCCAGAAAATATAAAAGATCGTATTCCTAAATCCATATATTTTTTTATTTTAGCAAGAACTTGATCTGGATCGCCAACTATAGCACTTCCGCATCCTGATCGCACTAGTCCAATACCTGACCAAATATTTTCTTCGATGAAGCCATCAGAATCTGAATTCTTTCTTAGTTCATCTTGTCTGATCACACCAAGTGATTTGGAATCTAGAGATCGTGATTTGATTTCTTGACCTTTATTCATATCTAACTTTGACATGAGTCTATTCGCATATTCTCTTGCTTCTTTTTCGGTTTCTCTTACGATCATATGAATCCGAAGTCCATAGTCTAAATTTCTATTGAACTGATTGGCTCGGTTGGATAGGTCAGCCATTGTTGCTTCGATATTTTGTAGGGTTTCTGGCCACATAAGGAAAACGTCACAGTGTTCGGCACATAGATTCCTTGCATCTTCTGATATTCCTCCGAAATAGAGTAGGGGTCCACCATTTTGTTGGTAGGATTTTACAGGATCTGATGGGAGATGAATATTATAATATTTGCCTTCGAATCGAATCTCTTCTTGATTCCAGCCTTGTTTTAGAATTTCGATTACTTCTCTAGATTTATTGTATCTGGTCTCACTGTCTGATTTGGTTCCAGGAAGATCAGATGAGATAATATTGATAGTAAGTCTTCCTTGTAGAATATGATCTAAAGTGGAAATTGCTCGAGCAAGCATTGGAGGGTGAACTTCTCCGCATCGAAGTGCTGTAAGAAGCGAAATATTTTTTGTCATGGGAGCAACTGCAGATGCGAAACTTAGAACATCCATTCCCACTTGGTAAGAAGAGGGTAATAAAATATTTCCAAATCCCAATTCGTCAGCTTTGAGTAAAATATTTTTACAATTTTCAAAGCTACTTCTGTATTTGCCGTCCATTTCCCCGAGGAATTCATAATCCCCATTGCAAAGATCACAAAACCATGCAATCTCTGCTGCAAATTCTTCAGTTCGAATATTTATTTTCTTACTCATAGATTATAGTTCTCCAATAGAATGGAATAGATATTGAGAATTGATTTAAAAATCGCAAATGTCTATCGAATCCAATTTAATTTTTGTCCAATTCTCTGATTAGGTAAAATTCTGTTATGAAGAATTGGACAAATCTTATGAATTCCTGCAGACTAATGACTCTAAATCATTAGATAGAAACAAGGTTTTTACGAATGCAAAAATCTCCAAAGTATTCACCAGATAATTTTTCTTTTGCATACATTGCGAAAATACTATTCAATTCTTTTAAGATTGAACCTTCATCAAGATTTTCTTTGAATTTTTTATTTAACCTTGTTCCTAAAAAGTCAGCGCCTAAATGAAGATTGTATTTTCCATAGGCGGTTCCGATCAAACCGATTTCTGCGTTGTAAGGTCTAGCACATCCATTCGGGCAACCTGTCATACGAATTGTGATAGGTTGATCAATCAAATTGTTTTCTGTTAGAAGACCTTCCACTTTTGTCATAAGAAGTGGGAGATATCTCTGTGCTTCTGCTAAGGCAAGGGGGCATGTACTCAGAGCAACGCATGCCATAGAATTCTTTCGAATATGGGAAGTTGCGTCGTTGATTCCGTCTAGTTTGTACTGAGCTAAAATGTCAGATATGAGTGACAGGTCACGTCCTTTCACATCAGAAATAATTACGTTCTGATTGCAGGTGAATCGAAATGATGCTCTTCTAGTTTTAGCTATATCATTTAAGGCAGTCTTGATTTGGAAATCCTTCTTATCAACTACCAATCCATTCTCTACAAATAGTGTATAATGCCAGAGACCTTGGTGATCTTGCGCCCAACCGTATGAGTCTGATCTAGTTTTGAATTCAAATTTTCTTTCTGGTTCAAAATTGAAACCAGTTCTACTTTCAACTTCTTTTTTGAAATTGTCGATTCCCATTCGATCGATTGTATATTTTAATCTTGATAATTTTCGGTCTTCTCGATTACCGAAATCTCTCTGTGTTGTTACAATTTCGTAAACTGCCTTGAGCACTTTGTCTTTTGGCACATAACCAAAGATAGATGCAAGTCGTGGATAGGTACTTACATTGCCATGAGTGGTTCCAAGTCCACCACCTGCGTTCACATTGTATCCGATGATTGCTCCGTTTTCTTCAATAGCTACAAGTCCAATATCATTGGTATATATATCTACATCGTTCCAAGGTGGAATCGCGATTCCAATTTTGAATTTTCGAGGAAGATAAACATCTCGATAGAGTGGGTCGTCTTCGGTTTTTTCTGCTAATTTATTCTCGTCAAGCCAGATCTCATAATAGGCACGAGTTTTAGGAAGCAGTAGACGACTGATTTCATTTGCTAACTTATTAATTTCTGTATGATGTTTTGAACTTGCTGGATGAGCGGTTGTTGTAACGTTTCGATTGACATCACCGCAAGCCGCAATGGAATCAAGAAAGACTTCATTGAAAGCCTTGATCGTCGGTTTTAAGTTAGATTTGATTATACCATGTAATTGAATCGTTTGTCTGGTTGTTATCTTGATTGTACCTGTTGAATATTTACCAGCGATCGATTGGGCTTTCTCCCAATGAGTTGGACCAATCATTCCACCAGGAATCCTCATGCGAATCATAAAAGTATAATGTTTATCTAGCTTCTTTTCTTCTCGTTCTAGACGTTTATCACGATCATCTTGTTGATAGATTCCGTGAAATTTGATAAGCAATTGATCTAGATCACGAAGCGAACCTGTATGTTCATCTTTTAGGCTATCACTTAGACTTCCACGTAAACCATTGCTAAGTCTTTTTGCTTTTTCTGCGACTGTTTCTTTCGGGGTAGCGTCTGCCATGAATTCTAATAAACGTCCTTTTTGTATCTTCCAGTTTCAATCAAATTGTCTAAATATTTTTTTGCATCAATTTTGCCTAGCTGTCTCGCTCTATGAATAATCTCAATTAGAGTATCATCGACATCCTTACTCATTGGATCTTTAGATCCACAGATATAGAGAATTGCTCCAGATTCGATCCATTCAAATAATTCTTTACCATTTTCTCTAATCTTATCTTGAACATAAACTTTCTTATCACTGTCTCTGGAAAAGGCAGTATTGAATTTGGATAACACTCCACTATCAAAAAATTCCAATAGTTCAGTTTGGTACAAAAAGTCCAAAGAGAAATGACGATTCCCGAAGAATAGCCAGTTTTTGCCAGTATGACCCAAAGCTTCTCTTTCAAAAAGAAAGGATCGAAATGGAGCAATTCCCGTTCCTGGACCAATCATAATAATATCAGCATTGGATTCTGGAATTCGGAAATTATTATTTTTCTGAATTTTGAATTCAACTGAGCTTCCTTCAACAAATTGAAATAAAAATCCAGTACAGAGTCCCTTATAATTTCTTTTGGATGCGTTAATATCTACATCCGCAACGGTTATATGAACTTCGTTCTTGCCATGTGCTTCCGGTGAAGAAGAAATTGAATAGTATCTTGGTGTGATTGGTTCCAGTAAATCAACTACAGCCTGTCTATCAATGGACTCATGCGGAAGATACTCCTCTAGTAAATCAATTAGATCCAGTCTCTCATCTGGCAGTTTTCTTAGAGTGAGATTTTCATAGGCAGTGAGAACACGTTTCGGTAGAAATCGAATCGAGATTTTATTCTCAAAAGCATCCAATGCTTGGATACTATTGCCTTTCCATTGGATTGTTTGATCAGGAGAAAATTTTAAAAGTTTTAAAATCGAGCTAACAGTGGCTAGATCATTCTTTGGTATGATGCCAACGCTATCTCCTGGAAGATAATCAATATCAGTCTCAGATTGGATTTCAATATGGCGAATTTCTTTTCCGCTTTTTGCATCAGTTAAGTTGATGGATTGGCTGATTTTACCTAAATAAAAATTCTTATTTTTGGGAGCATTTGCTTGAGGAATCGATTGTTGAGAAATACCATTGTTGCCATTCCCATTTTGGTTTCCATTTCCGTTTGCAAAATTGCTTGCCACATAATTCCCGTTTGCTTCGTTTTCTTGCGCATGGGTTGCTTGCTGCATTACAGCTCCAACACCAACGGCAGATTTTATACCGGACTGTAAAGATTCGATAAGACTTGTAGACCATGCATTAGCAGTTTCTTCATAGTCCACATCACAGAGTCCAAGATCATGAATTCGCACAGCATTTGCTTTGCTCAAATACTGATCAATGTCTTTACCAGTTTGGCAAAATAGTGGATAGGATGAATCCCCTAGCGCAAGTACTGAGAATTTTAAATGGCTCAAATTTTTATCTAACTTAGATAATGCAGTGTGGAAACTACGAGCTGCTTCTGGAGGTTCGCCGTCTCCATGTGTGCTAATGATTGTTACTAGAAGTTCTTCTTTGCTTAAGTCGTCTACTTTGTATTGGCTTGTACTTGATACTTTTGTTTTGAGACCGAGACCTTTTAATTGATTCTGAACTTGCGATGCAATTTTTTTCGAGTTACCCGTTTCGGTTCCGTAAACTATAGTCGCAGTCTTAGGCAATGTAAAAGATTGAGCTGGATTGCCAGCTGAAATATTGATGCTTGGATTGACTATTGCAGTTTGTAAGACTTGAGATTGTGGCTGTGCTTGGATATTCTCAGCCATCGACATATATTCGGTTTTTTGAATATTCTTTTGAGCTGTTTCTAGAACTCGTGATGAATCTTTTTCTTGTGTAATTCTCGGAAGTTCAATTGTATCTGGATCTTCTTCAATAACCGCATCTAGATAGCCGGACATCCAGAATCTATCATTGGGTGTAGAGATTCGAACCAATTCTTTAAACTCATTTTTTACATTTCTTTTCATTACAATATTTCCGAGATTTTTAATTTCTAATAATAGATATACTCTTCTATTATCGACCTTTTTTACTGAGTAATTTAAGTTTTCTAGACCCCAACTTTATTGAAATTGATAAAGTTGGGCTTTGTATTTTGTAACTTAAATTATTTATTGGGTTGAGGAGTAAGTCTCAAATAAGGCTTAATTGCCTTCCAACCTTTAGGGAATTTTGATTTTGCATCAGCGTCCGATACGGAAGGGACGATCACACAGTCCTGACCATCTTTCCAATCTACTGGAGTTGCAACACTGTAGTTTGCGGTCAATTGAAGAGAATCAATCACTCTCAAAATCTCGTCAAAATTTCTACCAGTTGATGCAGGATAGGTAATGATCAATTTTACCTTTTTGTCTGCGCCAATGATAAATACAGATCGAACTGTTAATGAGTTATCTGCGTTTGGGTGAATCATGTCGTAAAGAGTGGAAACTTTTTTGTCCAAATCTGCAAGAATCGGATAGTCCACTTTGCAACTTTGTGTTTCGTTGATATCTTCGATCCATTTCTTGTGGGAGTCTACGCCATCGACGCTAAGTGCGATTACTTTTACGTTTCGTTTTTCGAATTCTGGTTTGAGTTTGGATACACGTCCAAGTTCTGTTGTGCAAACAGGTGTAAAGTCCGCTGGATGTGAGAATAAAACACCCCAACTATCGCCTAAATATTTATGAAATTCTATAGTTCCTTCTGATGAATCTGCTTTGAAGTCAGGTGCGATATCGCCGAGTCTGAGTGACATATATAGTCTCCTTTTTCTGTTAAATTGAAATTTATATCCAATATAAAAAACTTCCTATATATTTTCAAGAGTCTTTTCTGTAAAATGAAACAATTTTTGGAATAATTTTCATTTTCTCGCAAAGAATAGGAAATTTTCGCATAATTTTCTTTGATTGGCTAAGATTTTCGATGATTTATACGATTTTTTCTATTAAAACAATTGAATAGTATGGTATATTTTACATTTTGTCCATTATAAAAGAAAATATTCGGATATTTGAGATGATTCTCCTTAAATTCCGTCAAAAATTAGAGAGAATGGAAGTAGATGCGAATTTAGAAGTAAAATCCAATTAGGATAGGCTACAAATATTATGATCGTAAAAGAAGAAGAAATCACACCCCTTATTTCGGGCAAATCACCTGTTGAAGCCCTTCAAAATCTTGCAGAACAGTTTCCAGGAAGAGTTGCCTTTTCCTCAAGTTTGGGTCTCGAAGATCAAGTGATTACTCATATGATTGCCGAGAACAAAATTCCAATTCGAATATTTACACTCGATACTGGTAGACTATTTCCTGAAACCTATGAATTGCATCAGACGACAGTTGATCGCTATAAGATTCCTATTGAGACTTATTTTCCAGATCCTTTGGAAGTGAAAAGTTTTGTATCAGAGCTTGGCCCCAATTCATTCTACAATTCTGTAGAGAACCGGATGGAATGTTGCCGAATTCGAAAAGTAGAACCTCTAAAGAAAGCTCTCATTGGTTCAACGATATGGGTGACCGGAATTCGAAAAGAGCAATCGCAAGATCGTAATGTCCTCCCTCAATTGGAATGGAATCCTGGACACAATGTATTCAAATTCCATCCCATCCTAGACTGGACTGAGTCTCAAGTTAGCGATTTCATCCAAACAAATAAAGTTCCATACAATAAATTGCATGATGCAGGTTTTCCAAGTATTGGTTGTGCGCCTTGTACAAGAGCAGTGGAACCAGGTGAAGATTCCAGAGCGGGACGATGGTGGTGGGAGACACAAGATGCCAAAGAATGCGGACTGCATTGGGTGGATGGTAAGCTTGTTCCCAATAAGAAAGAAAAAATTGAACCTGCTGTAAGAAAACCAACACGTAGTCTTTCGAGACTTGATAAGTTAGAATCGGAAAGTATTCACATCATGCGTGAAGTTGCAGCACAGTTCAACAAACCAGTGTTACTTTTCTCTGGTGGAAAGGATTCGATCTGCTTGGTCTATCTTGCCAAAAAAGCATTTGAACCTGCCAAAATTCCATTTACGTTAGTTCATATTGATACAGGTCATAATTTTCCGGAAGCCTTAGAATTTCGTGACAATCTAGTAAAAAAATTCGGACTCAAATTAGAAGTTGGATCCGTTCAATCGAGTATTGATCGAGGCCTTGCGGTTGAAGAGAAAGGAAAGTTTCCAAGCAGAAACGGAATCCAAACTGTTTCTCTTCTTGAGACAATCTCTAATATGAAAGCGGATGCTTGCATTGGAGGTGCTCGACGTGATGAGGAAAAAGCTCGAGCAAAGGAAAGGATCTTTTCCGTAAGAGATGTGTTTGGTGGTTGGGATCCAAGATTGCAAAGACCTGAGCTTTGGGATATTTACAATGGTAAAATTCACAATGGAGAAAATGTCCGTGTTTTTCCAATTAGCAATTGGACAGAATTGGATGTCTGGGAATATATTGAACGGGAAAATATTGAATTGCCATCTTTATATTTTACTCATGAGAGAGAAGTGATGTTAAGAGACGGTTTGATTTTTCCTATTTCGGAATTTGTTCGAATTGATCCAGGTGATGTGATCGAGAAAAAAGCAGTTCGATTCAGAACTGTGGGTGACATGACCTGCACTGCAGCAGTTGAATCTAGAGCGGACAATCTGTCCTCAATCATTGAAGAGATTCGATCCTCCAAGACGACAGAGCGTGGAAGTCGATTGGATGATAAGCGATCGGAAGCTGCGATGGAAGATCGCAAAAGGGGAGGGTATTTCTGATATGGATATGTTACGATTTATAACAGCTGGAAGCGTTGATGATGGCAAGAGTACATTGATTGGAAGATTGCTCTATGACACCAATTCTGTGTTTGCTGATCAATTGGAATCGCTTGGTGGTCAAGATGGGGAGGATATTAACCTAGCTCATCTAACAGATGGACTCAAAGCAGAAAGAGAACAAGGAATCACAATTGATGTAGCCTATAAATATTTTTCTACTGATGTGAGAAAATTTATCATAGCGGATGCACCAGGACATGTGCAATATACAAGAAATATGGTTACCGGTGCCTCCAACGCTGATTTAATCATAGTTCTGGTTGATGCAAGAAAAGGTGTCATTGAGCAAACAAGAAGACATACTTTGCTTGCAGCTCTTCTAAAAATTCCAAGATTACTGCTTGCCGTAAACAAAATGGACTTGGTCGATTTTGACAAAAATGTATTCGATAAAATTTTGAC
This sequence comes from Leptospira sp. GIMC2001, assembly GCF_028462125.1. Classification (NCBI taxonomy): domain Bacteria; kingdom Pseudomonadati; phylum Spirochaetota; class Leptospiria; order Leptospirales; family Leptospiraceae; genus Leptospira; species Leptospira sp. GIMC2001. Next base: position 1,650,751 of record NZ_CP115468.1, read on the forward strand.
CGACTTCAATCAATTTGCTGGAAGTTTAGGTTTCCAAAGAATCGATGCAGTTCCTGTATCTGCCTTGAAAGGCGATAATATTGTTCAACGTAGTCATTTTATGGATTGGTATGCAGGTCCATCTCTTCTTGAGACTTTGGAAACTGTTCCTGCAGAAGAAGATAGTTATGGTTCTGCTCGTATACCCGTTCAATATGTAATTCGCAATGAACCAGAATATCGTGGTTATACGGGAAGATTGAGTGGAGGAGTTCTGCATAAGGGAGACAAAATCACAGTATTCCCATCGGGTTTGCAAACTACCATAGAACATATCGATTTCAATGGCCAAGACTGGGATGAAGCAGTTCCTGGTATGTCACTCTCCCTTAGATTGAAAGAAGATCTCGATATCAGTCGAGGTGACTTAATTGCAGGACCCGGTCCCACTCCAAAAATTGGAACAAGTTTTACTGCAGCAGTTTGCTGGATGGATCCAAGTCCACTCTACGAGACCAATCGGTTTATTTTGAGGCAAGGAACGAATTCTGTGCGAGCAGAAGTAATCCGTATAGAAACCAAGCTAGATATATCTACAGCAACACGAACAAATCCAGGCGGGAGCCTCAATCTAAATGATATAGGTTTGATCCATGTTCGCACAGCTAAACCCATTGCTTGGGATGATTATGCAAAAAATACTCATACTGGTTCTTTTCTTTTGATTGAAGAAAATTCCAATCAAACAGTTGCAGCTGGTATGATTGGGAATCTTCCTGTATAGTCGTTGATATTATTCAGCAAAAGTTCGATGATATTAAAGGTAAGTGAGAGTGGTAGCATCTGCATTCGTATATGAAAGAAATTAGAATAAGCAAAATACCTTTTGAGTTCCGTCCAGGAACTGTTTCTATTGTGGGTGCAGGTCCTGGAGATCCAGATTTGTTAACTCGCAAAGGTTTATCTCGTTTGGAATCAGCAGATGTAATTCTCTATGATGCCTTACTCGATCCAAAGTTTTTGGAAATTTTTCCAAATCATGCACTGATATTATATGTTGGCAAACGGTCAGGCGAACATTCTGCAACACAAGAAGAAATCAATAATTTGTTGATTCAGTATGCCCGAGCTAATAAGAAAGTCGTTCGTCTGAAAGGAGGAGATCCTTTTGTTTTTGGTCGCGCAGGTGAAGAGATTTTGGCACTTCGAAATGCAAATATTGAATTTGAAATAATTCCTGGAGTGAGTTCGATCCAATCGGGCGCAAGTGATTCCAATATTCCACTGACTCATAGAAATATTTCTAGGCAGCTCCTTGTTCTTGATGGTCACACTATCATTCGAGATGGAATCGATTGGTCGTGGCTTTCGAAATTTTCAGGAACGATTAGTCTTCTTATGGGAACTAAAACCATTCAAGAAATCGCAAGACGATTGGTCGAAGCTGGTGTTCCCGAAACAACACCGATCGCTATGGTTACAGATGCAAGTTTACCCATAAGCCAGTCTGTGTTTTCTACACTCGAAGAAGTTGTTCGTTCTGGTCTAAGTAAGGAAACCAAAGGTCCAGGCATTGTATACATCGGAGAATCAGTAAAAATTTATCATGAATCGATCTACAACCAAGAAATATCCAGCTTTTCTCAATTTAGAAAATAAGAATGTTCTTATAATTGGTGGAGGCAATGTAGCTCTAGAAAAACTTCCTACCGTTTTTGCTTCTGGAGCAAAAATCACTATTATTTCTTTAGAGTTCAACTTAGATGTTACTGATTTCTTAACAACCCATCCTAGTATAACTAAGATTCAACGAAAAATAGAAATGGATGATCTTAAGAATCGAGATCTAATTTTCTCTGCGACAAATAATGGACAACTCAATCGGGAATTGGTTGATGAAGCCCATAGGTTAAATATATGGATCAACTCTTGTGATGATCCATCTAATTGCGATTTTTACTCAGCGGCCGTTTTTGATAGGGGACCAATTCGAATTGCAGTTTCTACCGATGGCAGATTTGCCGGACTCGGTGGATTGGTTAAGTCGGTTCTCAATGAAATTTTGCCCGAAGAAACTGATGAGGAATGGAATGCTTTAGTTGATTTTAGAGAATCCTTGAAATTAAAAGTAAAAGATCCGAGTGAAAGAAAAAGAATTCTAACTGCATTACTCGCCGATCTAAGGCGATCGTATTTTTAAAAATATCTTCAATGGATTAACGGAACACGGACGGGGATGGGGACGGATGGACGGGGCTTAAGCCCCGGGCTTGTTTACATATCCAACAACAACTCATCGCCAATCCCATAAAACAAGGGGGATTCAAAATTTCCGATTCTGTGATTTGCTCTTTTTGAATCCAATTACGAAATTCTTGGAGATAAATCGTAACTTATCCATCTAATTTGCATTAAATGGATAAGTGATCTTCATATTTTACCAGTTGATTGATTTAGAATCTTCAATAAATTTTTGAAGACCTAAATCAGTGAGTGGATGTTGAAAAAGTTGTGCAAAAACAGAATAGGGAAGAGTAACGCAATCTGCACCACGAAGAGCCACTTCTTTGAAATGGATTGGGTGACGAATGGAAGCTGCCAAAATTTCTGTTTCGTATCCGTAATTGTCATACATTTCTCGAATCTCGCTGATTAATTCAAGACCGTCTTGCCCAACATCATCGAGTCTACCTAAGAAAGGAGAAATAAAGGTAGCGCCCGCCTTAGCAGCTAGTAGTGCTTGGTTCGCAGAAAAACAAAGTGTTACATTTGTTGCAATCCCACGATTTGTGAATTCATTGACTGCTTTGAGGCCAACCATATTGAGCGGAACTTTTACAACTACATTGTCAGCGATTGCTGCAAGTTCTACTCCTTCCTTGATCATTCCCTCATAGTCAGTCGCAATTACTTCCGCACTGACTGGACCTTCCACGATCGATGCGATTTCTTTTATAACTTCGGTGAATTTACGTCCAGATTTGGATATGATGGATGGGTTTGTTGTTATTCCATCTAAGAGTCCGAGTTCGTTTACTTTTTTAATTTCGTCTATGTTTGCTGTATCCAAGAAGATGTTCATGGACATAGACTGGTTAACGGATTAAATCACGCAAGGTTTTTGTTTCTTGGACGCTGAAGAATTCTTTATATTCTTTATCTATCATATTTCGAATTGTAAGACTGAAGTAGTCAATCCGTCTCGTATATGGATTCTTTTTGTACGGTTCTCTCCACATAAGAATGAATCCGCCGCGAGGTGGATCTTCTCTGTTGTCAACCAATTCCCAAACAGCAGCACCGCCAACTTTTTTGTCATCTAGAGCTTGCTTCTTAGGTTTTCCGTATTTCATTTCCATTTTGTCTAGAATTTTCTCACTTTCGACAAAATTGAAAATCACTCCGACTGAGAAAAGAATTCCATTTTCGCGGTATTCGGTCTGGCTATCAACAGCTGGATCGTATTCCGGATTGTTTACATTTTGTTTGGGTCTTGCATCTTTTACGATTTCGGGAGTTTTGTAAAAGCGATACATATATTGAATGCCATTTCTTTTCACAAGTAGCAAGGCATCTTTTTTCTCGTAGAGGATCTCAATTTCTTCATCCACATTTGGGTCAGTACTTAGAGAAATAAATTTCTCTCTTAATAATTCATAACTCATTCCCCAAGATGCTTCAGCAAATCCTTCAAGAGGACCTGGCGCATCTCTTTCCACGGGCTGACCTTGGGCATAAACTGACTGTGTTCCAAGTAAACCCAGACCTAAAACGGAAACTGCAGTGAAAAGGAGGAAATGGCGGACTTTCATAATTAAAGTATCGGAAATTTTTAAAAAAGTTGAGCTTCGTTTTTTTGGAAAAATGCTCATTTGAATTCCTCAGAATCCAAATCGTCCCAACTGGGGGCATCATTTCCCCAATCTAAATCTGGATTGAAATCTGAATCCGGCGTAGGAGTCGCACTCGGTTCAGGAAAAGCATCCAAATTGACTCCAAAATCATCATCAAGTAGATCAGCATTGGGTTTTGTTTTATTTACTGATGAATTTAAATCGGAAACATTGCGATTCGGCAAGTTTTCCATTTTTGCAGATTTTTCAAATTTCGAAATAGAATTTTGTGAATTACTCTGATCATTTGGTGTTTTGTCGTCGTCGCCGTGCGAACTGTAACCATCGTAGTCGTCGGAAACGTTTTCATAGCTTCTATCATAATCATCCGAATAGTCATCAAAATCTCTATCGTAATCATCCCTTAATATTTCTTTTGTAAGGGAAATTCCGAAAAATTTTCTAGAGTTCCAGAGAAAAGCAGAGATAATTCCAACTATCAGATACTGAGCAATCACGAAAATAAAATACATTTCATGGAAGGCTCCATAACTGGAGAGACTTTTGGATATGGATCCAATTCCAAGACCCGCAGCAAATGGGAGACAATTTGCCCAAAAGGTTTTACTGGGTTCCTTGTGAGAATTCCCACCTAAAGCGGAATGTAGAAACGTATAACCAAAAGTGAATATTATAAAAAACAACGGGAAATGAAATATATAATTTCCCATTGCATGAGCATAATGTGGTGAACCGATCAGTCCTCCGAGCCTTGCCCAGAGTCCAACCAAAATGCACCCGAATAAAAATATTCCTGCACCGATTCCCAAGTTTCCACCGGATTCGAAAATTCTTAATATTTCTGATGGAATCGATCTTCCTAGAGCAACAATTTCTTCTCTATCATATTCCCTTTTCTTTTGAAAGAATAAAATTCTTGCATAGTATGAAACGCAACCTACCAAGAGTAAGTTGATCAGGATAAATAATAAAAAGAGAAGAAATTCCATATTTTCTAGTGACGGAAATGTCTCATTCCAGTAAAGACCATGATGATTCCATGTTCATCCGCCGCGGCTATAACTTCTTCATCACGAATGGAACCGCCGGGTTGTATGATCGCTTTGGCTCCGACTTTTGCAATTGCATCTATTCCATCTCTAAAAGGGAAAAATGCATCTGATCCAACATAGGAACCGACAACAGAAAGGCCCACTTTCTGAGCCTTAGATGCTCCAAGTTCCACGCTGTCCACTCGACTCATTTGACCCGCACCAATTCCTAATGTAAAATTCGTATCTGTATAAACGATTGCATTGGATTTGATAAACTTAACACACTGCCATGCAAACCACAATCCTTCCATATCTTCGTCAGTCGGTTTTAGTTTGGATACGACTTTGAGATCTGATTTTTGAACCAAATCATAGTCTCGATTTTGGACCAACATACCATGATGGATAGGGCGAAGATCCATTTCACCCAGTGCTTCTTGGAACTTAGAAATTGGTATCAATCGGATATTTGGCTTCTTAGAAAATATTTCCAATGCTTCGTCGCTAAATCCTTCGGCAACGATTCCTTCTACAAAGTTCTCTGTAATTGCAGTTGCAGTATCCTTATCAACTGTTCCATGAACACCGATGATTCCACCGAATGCGGAAATGGGATCTGTTTTTCTTGCCAAAGTAAAAGATTCATGAACCGTTTTGCCATAGGCGATTCCGCATGGATTCAAATGTTTTACAATAGATACTGCGTTTTTGGGAAGTAGACTTGCAATATGGAAAGCCGCATCCAAGTCCAACATATTATTGAATGACAGTTCTTTACCTTGCAATGGAGCAAAATCACTTTTAGAAAAAATTGGTTCGTAGTAGGCAGCTTCTTGGTGAGGGTTTTCACCATAGCGAAGTTTTTGTTTTTTGGTAAAAGCAAATGATATGATATCTGGAAATTTATTTCCTCTTTTATCATTTAAGTAAGTTGAAATGGCTGTGTCATAGTATGCAGTATAGGAGAACACTTTTGCTGAAAGCATAAGAGCTGTGTCTTCTGAGATTTTCATATCGTTGTCTTCTAGTTCTTTTTGAACGAAAGAGTAGTCAGATGGATCCAATACCACAGCAGTATTTTTGTAATTTTTAGCAGCAGAGCGAAGCATGGTTGGACCACCAATATCAATTTTTTCAATTGCATCGGCAAGCTTTACATCTGGATTCTTTACAGTTTCTACAAATGGATAGAGGTTAACAATCACAAGCTGGATTGGTTTGATAGAATTGGCTTCCATTTCCTTAACATGTTGTGGATTGGATCTATCTCCGAGTAGACCACCGTGAATTAATGGATGCAATGTTTTGAGTCTTCCGCCAAGGATTTCTGGAAATCCAGTGTAGTCATCAACACCGAGAGCTTTGATTCCTGCTTTTTGCAAAGCGTCCAATGTTCCACCAGTCGAAAGTATTTCTACTCCTGTGCTTACCAAGAATTTGGCAAATTCTACAACACCTGTTTTGTCACTTACTGATATGAGTGCTCTTTGTACTTGGATCACTTGATTAATCTAACCTTTCTTCCTTCAATTTTTATTTTATCGTTTAAAAAATACTGAATTGCTTTGGGCAATATTTTATGTTCTTCTTTTAGGATCTTTAGAGATAGTTGGGATTCTGTCATTCCCGATTCTATGGTGACAGGAGATTGTAGAATGATTGCGCCAGTATCCACACCTTCATCTATGAAATGAACCGTGCAACCCGAAATTTTCGCTCCGTATTCGATAGCTTGACGCTGAGAATTAATGCCAGGAAAAGCTGGCAATAGAGAAGGGTGGATGTTGATGATTCGATTTTTATAAGTTTTTACAATTTCTTGCGGTAAAATTTTCATAAATCCAACCGTTACGATCAAATCGGGTCTGAGCTCATCCAATTGATTCGCAAGCGCAGAGTTGAATTCTGATCGGTTTCCAAATCCTTTGTAGTCTACAATATAGGTTGGAATCTTATACTTTTTCGCTATAAGAATCGCTTTTGCTTCTGCATTGTCTGTAATCAATCCAACTGGCTCGCAGCTAAGTGTTTTATCTTTGATTTTGACAGCACAAGCCTCAAAATTCGAACCTCGTCCTGAGGCAAGAAAAACTACCCGCTTTTGGGATTTTTTTCTAAATAGGCTTGCCAAACTTTTTTCCTTTCCCCACCATAAGGATAGGGTCATGTCCATTAAGCAACCAACCTTTTATGTCGAAAAGGTAGTTAGGAGAGCAAAATGTTAAGAGCCGGTAATCCTTATTCCAACCAAAACGCCTACAAGGCAAATGAGATATCAACTGTCTCTCAGACCCGATTGATAGTCATGTTGTATGAAGGGGCTATGCGCTTTCTCAAAATAGCAGGCGAGAACATGACGCCAAGAAAATATGATTTAGTGAATAATAATATCATTAAGGCTCAGGATATTATCACTGAATTGATGCTTTCTCTCAATTTAGAGGACGGCAAAGAGGTTGGGAACAATTTATTGAGTATTTATGTTTATATGAAGAAGCGACTTCTTGAAGCAAACATGAAGAAAGAGACCAAGATTATAAATGAAGTGATTGACTTACTAGGTCAGCTGAAGTCAGCCTGGGATGAGTTAGATCGCAAAGATGTCTCAGAAAAATCCAGTTCTCCTGCAAGAAATACTGGAATCTCCATAACAGGTTAACCAATAATCATATGGACATAAAATTATTTTCTAAGAAGCAAGCTCTCCTCACGGCTATGCTTATGAATCTTAAAAAAGAAGAAGAACTTTTGATTGCTGGTGATGCAGATCATGCTTTGCTATGGGAAGAAGAGAATTTAAAGATACTACAGAAATTAGAAAAAATAGATAAACAAATAGAATCTTCTGATGATAGCCTTCCATTCAGTGAATCAGAAATTTCTTTATCTAGTTCGATTTTTCATGTACTAGAAGAGGCGAGAGCGATCCAGAAGAGAGTGCATGCGCTATTAGAAATTGAACGAGACAATGCTCGAGATGAATTGAATGAAGTTGCGGTTCGTAGACAATTGAAAATGATACTACGCAACAAGGATGGATTGGATTGGAAGAAGAGGATCTGCTAGTAAGCTCTCTGGATTTCTTTGGATTGAATCCAGATTTTACAGAAGATGAGTTCAGGGAAAAATTTCGTGACCTCGCAAAAAAATTCCATCCAGATACAGGTGAATACACAAGCTCAATTCTATTCAACGAACTAACCCGCTCGAAGTCCGTCTTAGAAAGTTACTTGGCGAATCGATCGAATATTCAAGATGAAATATCAATCAACAAGTCTCAGCCAATTCAAGAAGCACAAGTATCCAAAGCAAAAAAAATAGATCCGTCGTATGAGATTTACAAGCTTGCAAAGGAAAAAGAAAACTTAGCAATCATCGAGTATTTTGATCAAACTAAGGGAAATAATATATTTCTTAGCGCAGAAGAAAATCCTCCTCTTCGAGAGCTTATAAGAAAGTTACATTTTCCTATCACATCTTATCAACGGATTCTTGATATTTATCCTGAGAGTATATGGGCGAGTGATGCAAGTGATAGTTTGAAGCGTCTCAGCAAATGGACGAAGCATGACAGTCTACGGCAGGATGATGGTGTTGGACGGACCTGACAAAGAAAAGCTTCCACCACCTGAAGCCGAGTTCAAGCTCAAAGCAAGTAGAATGCTTCTGACAGTCACAAAAGTTCCTGAACCCAAAGCTATTTGAAATTTACAGGCTATACCCGGACCTGGTGGATTCGTACTTGGATCAATGGAAATTGTATATTCCGTTGGCAAGTTGGGTATGATTGGCTGATTGAATCCTCGAAGACAATCCACTCCAAAATTTAAATCAGGTGGATTTCTTGAATCATTTACCGTTCCACCCGCATACAATCTGTATCCTTGAAAAAGTAATTCGGGGTTCTGTGCGCGAGTTACGATCGTAAAAGTGCCATCCCCGTTATTGACTGCACTGATTAGAATTGGAGGAGCTGTGTTAGATCTAGATGCAGAGAAGTTCGTGCAACCTAATACTACAAATAGTAGTATCAAAGTTAGAGTTAAAGATAAGAATATTCGACTATAGGAATAAAAAATTTTACTGAATTGAGAACTCATATCTTTTTGGTTATGGATTTTTTGAGATAGTAGAAGGCAATGAGTGCGATTAGAATCACACCGATTGTAATGAGCAAGGTTATTTGGCTTTGTCTTACCCAGCCAAGCAATTCGTCAAAATTGTTAGCACCAAAATATCCAAGATAGACCCAAATAGGCACACTGATCATTGCCGCAAGAAAATCTGTTACAAAGAATCGAATGAGTCCTACACGACCGGATGTTCCAGCAGAAAAATAAATTGGCATTCTTAGCCCAGGCATAAATCTTCCAAAAAAGACCACCCATATACCGTATTTTTCAAATTTCTCACGAACCTTATCGAAGGTTTCTTGAGTTAGAATTCTTGCTATGAATTTGATTTTTAAGGCGCGTTCTCCGTAGCGTGAACCGACTAAGAAAACCGCCGTATCACCGATCATGACTCCGGCCATTCCGACAGCAAACATGATATGAACATTTGTAAAACCAAGTCCTGATATTACGCCACCTGCAACCAAAGAAATATCTTCAGGTACAGGAAGTCCAAATCCACAGGCAATCAATATTCCAAAGACTGCCCAGTAGCCATAACCCGAAAAAAATGTAACTAATTCTGTTAATAATTCCATGTAAAAAAAATGATTATTGTCTTTCCCTGACTCATATACTAGGTTGGGAAGGGTCGAATTAAAAGAAAACAGAATTCTTAGATCGAAATGACAAATGATTAAAAAAATCCAAGATCTTATAAAAGACGAAGATTCTAAACTTGCATCCTATGCTTTAAAAAATATAGAGAATGGTGGTAGGATACACGAGGAAGAGGATCACGCGTATCGCTTACCCTTTCAACGAGACAAAGATAGAATCATTCACTCGCGTGCGTTTCGTAGGCTCGAATACAAAACTCAAGTTTTTATAGCCTCAATTGGTGATAATTACCGCAACCGATTGACACACACTTTAGAGGTATCTGCACTTGCAAGAACTGTGGCTGGAAGTCTTGGACTCAATTCTTTTCTAAGTGAGAGTATAGCTTTAGCGCACGATTTGGGGCATGCTCCATTCGGACATGCTGGTCAGGATATCCTTGCAGAGATGATGGACGGTCATGGTGGATTCGAGCATAACAAACAGTCTCTTCGTATTGTGCAATTTCTTGAGAACCGGTATGCTGCCTTTCCTGGGTTGAATCTATGCCGTGAAACTATGATGGGAATTATGAAACACGGAGGAGATTATGAAGATTCTCAGGAATTGCAAGGCAGAAAAGAAGCAGGCCCATCTTTAGAAGCTCAGATCACCGATCTATGCGATGCAATTGCCTACAATAATCATGATGTTGAAGACGGAATTGAATCTGGAATATTAAAAGTAGGTGATTTATCAAATATCGAAATATGGAATGAGAATTTTTTATATGCCAAAAGCAAATATCCTAATGCTCTAAATACTTCCATAGTTCGAGAAACGACTCGGGCTATGATGAATTCGATGGTTACCGATCTCATCAATCAGATTGATTTCAATCTCAATTTTCATAATATTATAAATCGCAAAGATTTGGCGACTAGTTGGAAAAATGGAGTGCGCTTGGTATCTTTCTCTGAAAGTATGAGGCAAAAAGTTGTAGAACTCAAAAAATTCCTCCATGCTAAATTATACAAACATCCTGATGTCTTAGAGCTGAGCAATTTTGGTAAAGAAATTATTGAAGTTCTTTTTAATCATTTTATAAAGAATCCAAATCTCATGCCCGATTCTTACAAAACTAGATTGGATTCTGATGGAAAATATCGAGTCGTTTGTGATTATATAGCCGGAATGACCGATCGCTATGCCGAAGAGATCGCACTGGATCTTCAATTGATTAACCCGCTGAATTTTCCCTAAGAAGTGTTTCTAGTTCAAAGAATTTTTCTGCCATTGAAAGAGTTTTTACTTTTTTTAGAAAGTTCTTCTCATCTTTCAATTTGCATTGATAGATTCTCTCCTGAATGATCGGTAAGAAAGGAGGCGATACCGACAATTCACGAAAGCCCATCGCAATCAAAATTCCCGTCATATCTGGATCAGTTGCAATTTCTCCACAGATGCTTACGGGTATTTTTTTCTTTTTTGCAACTATTGCGATTCGCTCCAAAGTTTGTAAGAATACAATATGAAAAGGATTGTACAAATCAGAAATCGTATAATTGTTTCTATCGACTCCCATAAGATACTGAAGCAAGTCGTTGGTTCCTACTGATAAAAAGTCCACATGCTTGATGAAATCTTCTAGACCAATTGCACAAGCAGGAGTCTCAACCATGATACCCAAATCGATTTTCGATGAAACTTCATGTCCTTCGGAGTTCAATTCGCTTCTACATTCTTCGATCAATTCTTTTGTTTTTAGAATTTCCGAAATAACAGTAATCATTGGCAATAAGATCTGAAGTCTACCATAGATGGAAGCTCGGAGTAGAGCACGAAGTTGCTCTTTAAAAAAGTTAGAATGGCGAAGTAGGTAACGAATTCCACGATTGCCCAAAAAAGGATTGTCTTCATGAGAACCTACTTCGTATTTATCTGCACCAATATCGAATACTCGAATCACGACTGGTTTATCGTTCATTTTCTGTAGGATTTTTTTATAAACTCGAAATTGTTCTTCTTCTGTTGGATTGTGATTTTTGGTTTCTAGAAAAAGTACTTCCGATCGAAAAAGTCCAACACCTTCTGCTTTTTTTTCTAGTATTTCTTCACAACCTGATGCAGTTTCTAAATTTGCCTTAAGAACAATTCGTTCACCATCTAGAGTTTTTAGTTCGCCTCGTAATTTATTCTGTTGCCTCTGAATTAAATTAGATCTAGGTCCATATAACTTTAGTTCTTCGATATCTGGAAATCTTTTGACGAATCCTCGATCCGCATCTAGAAGTAAAAATTCTCCATCATCAACATTGGATGAAATATTCTTGAGTCCAACGATCGTCGGAATCCCGTAATTCCGTGCAATAATTGCCATATGACCAGTCTTGCCACCATGGTCTGTGGCAATTCCAAGAACTTTGGTTTTATCTAGACTAATCATCTCCGACGGTGTAAGGTCTTTAGCAATTAAGATTACGGGTTCATTCAATTGCAACACATCATTGTTAGCATTGAGTCGATTGTATAAATTCTTGGAGATTCTTTTACCTATATCTTGAATATGATCTGCTCTTTCTCGAAAAAATTCATCCTCTAGATTGAGAAAGTCTTCATAAATTCTCTGGATTGTATTCTCAACAGCAAGACCCGCATTGTCACCCAGTTCTCGAATTCTCTCAAGTACACCTTCGACAAGAAGAGGATCCCTTAGCATATCTTTCTGCGAATTGAGGATTTCTATTAATTCAAAAGATCCTGCTACATTTTCGTTTTCATGAATGATGGAATTGATTTCATTTTCGGTGCGATCCAGACTCTGATAGAATAGTTCTTCTTCTGTCTGTCTGTCGGGTAGAGAAAGCCCAGTGCGAAGGACAATTTCGTCTCCGCCTTGGGGTTGGATTTTCTTGCATCGAGCGTAAATAGAGCCCGGATAAGCAGAAATCCCGGTAAATAATGATTTCTCTTCCACCATAGCCCATAATTATCCGTGGTAGGCTAAAAAAGAAAAGACAAAAATATTCTAAGCTTGCTTCTGTTGATTCGATTTTTGGGAAAAATTCTTATTTTGGCGAAAATTCTTCATTTCGTTCGCTTTTTCCTGTTCTAGGATGCAACGCGCGAGAGAAATATCCAAGCCGTGTCCAGCTTTGGATGCAATTAGATGCCCAGTAAAAGGTCTTCCTAGAACCGCTAAATCTCCAATCAAATCAAGGACTTTGTGTCTGACACATTCATTCTCGTATCTGAGAGAATCGTTTAGATATCCGTCTTCTGTAAGAACAACTGCGTTGTCCAGAGAACCACCTAAAGCAAGACCTTTGGACTGAAGCTGTTCTACATCCTTCAAAAATCCAAAAGTTCTAGCGGGAAGGATATCTTCCAATACAGTTTTCTGATCAAGATTTGTAGTAAAGGATTGTCCACGAAGTAAAGGATGGTTGAAGTCGATGCTATATGTTACTTTGAGTTCATCGGAAGGAAGTAGTACCAGATATTTATCACCTTCCACTACCCAAATTGGATTTGTTATTTGAATTGGTTCAAGTATTGTCTTGGACTCGATCCATCCAGTTGATTGGATCGCTTCTAAGAAAGGAAGGGAAGATCCATCCATGATTGGCACTTCAGTGCTATCAATGTCGATGAGTGCGTCTGTTATTCCTAAAGTGTGCAAAGCCGCCATCAAATGCTCGATTGTCTGTATCTTAACTTGATCTTTGCCTAGTGTAACTGCGTTTCCAGTATCGATAACATAATCCACATGTACTGGAATGATAGTAGAATGCGTTGGTTGCGAGTGATTGAACTTCAATCCATGCCCGGACTCGGCTGGATGAATGTTCAAACGGACGGTTTTGCCCGAATGCAGACCAATTCCTTTCAATCGAATGGTTTCTTTTACAGTTTTTCTAAATAATGTTTGCATAGGTTATTAGTTCAAATGTCTCTATACCAGTAATTGCAATTAGCGTGCCAAGTTCGATTCTAAGCTTGAAAACAGCATTTTGTCTCAAAAAGGCAATTTGAAGGCTTCCAATTCATAATTTTCCGTCCCAAAATAGCGAAAATTCAGGATTTTCTGCGGGAATTGTCTCATTTTTACAACACTGTCTCTAATCCGCAACAAGACATTTTTATCAATTCTTTGCAATATTCTTAGAACGCGCTGAGTGCAGCTCGTATAAAGCTCGTTACTGGTGCCTGCTCGCGAAGGTCTTCGAGTCCTTCTCTCAGTTCACGTAGTACGATCTGGGCATCCGTTAGAGTAGTATTCACGTTCTTGTGCATTTCTTGTTCGTTGATCAATCGGCCTAATGTTCCTTCGCCGTTGTTGATTTTGGATGTAATAGAAGCAACATTGATCATTGTTTTTCGGATATCTACTCGGTTCTCTGCAATCAGCTCTGAGAGCGAAACCAGTGGGTCTTCGGTCACAGTACCTCGGAGTGACAAGTTCGGTTTGGATTTGTTGGGTTCCATGGTAAAATCGCTCAAAACTAGATACTCTTGACCATCCGTATCTAATTCTTGAGTTTTAGGATCTTTTGGATATCGGGAACCTGGATTGAGTGATATGATTCTACCTGATAATAGAGATTCGTTTTTGATTGTAGCTTCATAGTTTTCATAGATTTTCATTGGGCCTTTGAGAGCTAAGGTGATTTCCACTTTTGTGCCCACGCCTGGAATGCCTTTTGGTAGAATTTTGCCTTCTTCGTCAATTTGGACTAGGTCTACTTTGGATACATAGCCATAAGGAACTCCATGAATCGTCACGCGGTTTCCAATTTTGATACCGTCTGCGTTGGGAAAATGTATAATAGCTTCTACGCCTTTGCTCTGAAGGGGTCCTCCTTCCGTGAGAATGGTAAAATACCCGACTATCGCTAAGGATGAGATAAATATAAGTCCGACTATTGAGTATTTGAATGCTTGCATGCTATTAAAACTTTTCCTTAGTTGTTGTCTGTTAACTGCTTTTCGTCAATGTTTTTTCATTTATCGGAATGATCTAGAATCATGGGACCTTTTGTTCGACCATGTATAAACTGTTGAATCAGAGGATTGGGAGAATTTTGAATCTCTTCAACAGTTCCGCACATAATCACTTGACCTTCATATATAAAACTGATCCGATCTGCGATCATATATGCACTCGACATATCATGGGTGACGACTATGGAAGTTAGACCCAATTCTTTCTTGAGACGAATGATAAGCTCGTTTATCACATTGGACATAACTGGATCTAAGCCAGATGTAGGTTCATCATACATTACAATTTCTGGGTTGGTGGTGAGTGCTCGAGCAAGTCCTGCTCTTTTTTTCATTCCACCTGAAATATTCGATGGCAATGTATCTTTTGCGGGAATGAGATCCAGCCATTTCAATTTCTCCATTACCAAACGATCAATTTCTTTTTCGTTCGCAAGCTTGTGCTCTCGAAGTGGGAGGGCAACATTATCATAGACCGAAAGCCAATTGATCAAGGCTCCACTCTGGAATAGAACACCCATTCTTGCTCGCAATTTTGATTTGGCATCATCACTCTCACCAGAAATTTTCTGTCCGAACACATAACAATCTCCAGAATCCGGTTCGAGCAGCCCAGTGATATGCTTAAGAGACACACTCTTTCCAGTTCCGGATGGCCCAAGGATAACCATCGTTTCGCCTTGTCGCACCTGCAGATCCATTCCTTTTAGGATATGTCTTGATCCAAAGGACTTGTGGACTTTTTTCATTTCTACAATAATCTTGCTCATAATTTCTAATTAAAAAATAAGGCTGTAAGTACATATCCAAAGAATATTACAATCAAGAATGATGTAACAACAGCTTTGCGAGTCGTTTTACCAACACCGATGGCTCCTTGAGTTGTTCGGAGTCCTTGTGAACAGGATATTGTTGCTATCAGTATTCCAAAAACATATCCTTTGAAAAGTCCAACATATAAATCTTTGAGTCCGGCTATAGAACTCACCCGCTCTGTAACATCTTGAAAATAAGAACGATATTCAATTCCTAGCTGAAAATTGCCAACCACTGCTCCACCTAATATTCCCAATACGGAAGCGTATACACATAAAACTGGAACCATAAGTGAAAATCCTAAAATTCTAGGTAGAACTAAATAACGAACTGGGTTTATGCTCATCACTTCTAATGCGTCGATTTCTTCGGAAACTTTCATCGTTCCAATTTCTGCTGCCATAGATGATCCAACCGATGCCGCTAATATAAGTGATGTCATAAACGGTGCAAATTCACGAGTGAGTACGATCGTAAGTAAAATTCCGATTTGTCCTTCAGCGCCAAAATCTCTTAGTCCCAAACCAGTATTCAAGCCCATGATCATTCCCGTAAAAACAGAAACAATCGAAACTACGAATAAACTTCCCACTCCAGAAATATACATTTGATCTAGAATTTCTTTTTTCTTAAACCAAGCATGCCTTGATTGCCCGATTGTCTGAATAAGTAACAAAACCGTATATCCAGAGCCCTCTAGCAATGATGTGATGGATTTTTTTAATTTTTGAATCATAGATCAAGAAACCAAAATAATTGGAAAGTTCGCTTTTCTTCTTCCTTTTTATATCCTAGTAGTCCATACATAAATTTCCATTCCATATCATCACCCTTAGACTTATAGTCCGTTAATAGCGGAATGTAAACCGCAAATTTATCTTCCGACCAGTGTTGGCTATAGAGCCTGAATAGAAAAGAGATTCTTTTCTCGCCATTGGATAGACTTTTATATTCAATAAGGGAAATAATCGGATCCCAAGTTTTCTCCAATTCATCAGACCGCATCGGAAATAGTGTCAATGCATTCCAATCCACAGAACCTTCTGTATCTTTGTGGTATTTTATGAGTGGCCAAATTTTCAAATATCTATCAGATCGGTCAAGCTCCGGAAAGTATTGTTTCATAACACTAACAAAGGGTAGGAGGAAATTGTATTCAGATTTGACATGGAGACTATCCGTCTTCAATTGAAAATAGAATGGAGTGATGAATAAGGTTTTTTTGCTCGCAAATTCATATTGTCCATAAAAAGGAAAAAAGATTAACTTTCGATAATCCATATCATTGTTTTTGCCATATTGGAAAAGAAAAAACAAAAAATTATAATCTACTTCCGATGTCTTCTTATCATATCCGTAGCCCACAAGTGAGCCAAGGATTGGAAACCATAGAATGCCGCGACTAACCATATTCCCACTTGCAGAGGTTTTGTAGGAATAAAAAGGAAAAAAGACTCCATATTCTATCGGTTCCACCTTATCCATGTATTTTTGACCCCATTGGAAAAAAGGCCATAATATAGTGTATTGATAATATTTGCCAACATGCTCTTTCTTAGAATAGAAGGGGAAGATTCGAAATTCCTCTCTTACATCACTTCCGCCCCACATAACAAAGGGCCAGAGAATTGTATGAGCTTTGTATTCTTTTCGTTGCCAATTCGCATAAATGGGAAATGCATAAAAATTAATCTCAGACCAAGCTAACTTATTCCGAACCTGTCCATAAAAAGGAAAGAATCCCCAATACTTTTCCTTCTCAGTCTCTCCACCTCCCCAAAAGAATAGAGGTGAAATGAAATCCTCATCTTCTGAGGTATCTGGGTGTTGAATTGATGTTCCCGTGAAGAAAAAAAGCACCGACCAAGTATACCAATAGTTCGTTTCTTCACGATAATAAACCGGAAATAGAATTGTTTGTTGAAGATAGGCTGTTTCGTATTCGCTAAATCTAGAGTAGAAAGGACGGAACATTTTATAGTTTTGACCAGGCCTTGTCTCTGATTCATAGAGAAACCAAAACTGATCATAGTCAGAAGCTAAGTCTCCATGTGGTTTGTCTGGAATCTTTGCAAAAACCAAACTAGGTGTGATAAGTATGCATGATAAGATAAAAACGCTTAGCTTTTTTTTAATGTAAAAATTCACGCTGGCTTCAATCTTGAATTTTAGCAAGATACAGGCAAGTCTTTATACAGGAGAAATTGGTGTTTCAAATTGGAGTCGTTTTTGGTGGGAGATCAACGGAGCATGAGATATCTCTTCGATCTGGTAGTTTTATTTATAACAATATAGACCGTAGTCGGTTTCAAGTGAAGCCAATTCTTATTTCCAAAAATGGGGATTGGTTCTATCCAAATCATTGGAATGTTGAATGGAAAGTCCCAAGTGTGACCAATCCAGAGTTATATGCGGATGAAGTTTTGCGTGCATTTTGTAACCAAACCCAAGCGCAACCTTACAATTCTTGGACCGATCCTTCCTGCGGTGGATGCAAACTGATCGTTCTGGGATTGCATGGAGGAGAAGGAGAAGATGGACGTATCCAAGCCTTTTTGGAAACAACAGGAATTGCTTATACTGGTTCTGGTGTTCTTGCATCATCACTTGCAATGGATAAATTCAGATCCAATATCATTTTCGAAAGCCAAAACATTCCCGTTGCAAGATTTATTGATCTAACAAAGGATAGGTTTTTGTTTGAGTATGAAGCGTCACGTCCAGGTCACGCATGGGATCGGTTGTGCGCGAATATGGGAATGAACTTTCCGGTATTTTCTAAACCATCCACTGGAGGTTCTAGTGTAGGAACATTTCGTGCAAATGATGCAAAGGAATGGGAAGAAAAAATTCGAATCATTTTTGAGACCGAGAGACGTATGCTTGTTCAAGAAAATATCCAAGGTCGTGAAGTGAGTTGTGGGGTTATCGAAAAACCACTCCATGGTTTGTGGGAGCCTTTTGCCTTGCCGCCTACGGAGATTATTCCTAATTCGGAATTTTTTGACTATTCTGCTAAATACATTCCCGGTGGATCCAATGAAGTTACTCCAGCAGATATGCCGCCTGAATGGATATCCAAAATTCAAGAATACAGTATGAGAGCGCACGAAATTCTCGGATGCGTTGGCTATTCTCGTACAGATTTTATAGTTACCGAGGATGGAACACCTTGGATTTTGGAAACGAATACTTTGCCTGGAATGACGGGAACTAGTTTGATTCCTCAACAAGCAGCTGCAGTTGGGATAGAGATGAAGCAGATATTTACTTGGTTGATTCGCCTCGGACTTGAAAGAAGACATATTCCATGGACAGAGGAATGAGGCTTGCTACAAATCCATAAAACAGTGGTTCGATGGAAGTATCGAACCAGATTGCGAATAACCAAGAAGCCATTCCAAAGAATAGAGATAGGATAGCTGCTTTTTCTGTGGATTTTTTATAAAACAATCCGAAGACAAGTGGAGAAAACAAAGATACCAAGCTTAAGGCTGAGGATTCTTCGACTAACACGAAAATATCTTGTCTTCCAAGTGCAATAACGAGACCAACCATTGCAATGAATACGACTGAGAATCTCGAATACCGAAGAAGTTTTTTCTCGCCCCATGAATGATTGAGAGTTAAGTATTTCAATAAATTCTCAGAAAGAATGGAAGCTGGTGCAAGGATTGCTCCACTTGCAGTCGACATGATTGCTGAGAGCATCGCACCAAAGAACAAAACTTGAACGATTGGTGAGGTGAATGATTTTACCAAGCTGGGAATGATCATCTGAGAATTATTTTCTAAAACATCTGGCAATAAGATTCTACCGTATAAAGCAAGTAAGAGTGGGATCATAGCAATACTTAAGTAGAAAAACGAGGCAAGTAAGGATGAAATGATTGCTACTCTTTCTGATTTCGCGGACATTACTCGTTGAAATAAATCCTGCTGAGGAATAGATCCAAGTCCAATCACCATCCATGCAGAAAGGTAATTGATATATTCCGTTGTTCCAGGCTCAGGCAAAAAGTTAAAGAATCCAATGGGTGTGAGATTGAATACTTCGCTTATAGAAATTTTTGCATTCATTTCATAAAGAGTCAGACATAGACCAAGGATGATCATAATAGTTTGCATGAAATCAGTAAGAGCAATGGACCACATCCCACCAAGATATGTGTAGAATATAACAATTCCTGAACCAAGTAAGATTCCCGTAACAATATCTATACCAGTTATAGAATTCAAAATGATTCCTAGCGCAACCATCTGAGCTGCAATCCAACCGAGATAAGATAAAACAAGGCAGATTCCTGAGATGATTTCCATTTTTTTGCCGTATTGAATTCGATAGAAATCACCAAACGTGAGAATATTCATTCGATACAAAGGTTTGGCAAAAAAAACACCTAACAAAAATAAACACAATGCTGCTCCAAATGGCTCTTGGATAACGGCAGGAAATCCTTCCAATGCCATCTGAGACGATGCTCCAAGAATGGTCTCAGATCCAAACCAAGTTGCAAATAGTGCGGCTGTTGAAATATAAAGGGGAAGGGAACGTCCAGCTAAAATAAAATCTTTGGTGTTTTTGACTCTTGTGCTTGCATAGTATCCAATGGATATTGTTACTAATAGGTATATAACTACAAATGCAATCATGAGTTAGAATATTTTATAAATATCTTGAGATTGTAAATATTTACATTTTTGAATGTAAATTTAATCAAATATATTTTCAAATTTCTTAAAATAACTCTTCTGTTTCTTCTGTGTCGGACTTTTTGGTTTTGCGAGTTGCGGTTTCTTTTTTTGCAGAACCATCAGGTGCCTTATTCAAGATTTCAATCCTAGTATCAGCTTCTTTGAGTCTGTTCGTACAGATTTTTTTGAGTTCTACACCGCGCTCGTAGGCAAGGATCGAATCTTCTAACGATATCTGTCCTTTTTCCAATTTTTCTGCAATTTCTTCTAGTTCTTGAATTGCTTCTTCAAAACTCAAATCTTCGGTTTTATTTTTCATTGCTAATATTTTGAACATTGACTTCTAAGCTACCTTTCGCTAAAATCAATTCCAATTTTTCTCCTATTTTTACTTCGTTTGAAGCTTTGATTACATTCTTTTTATGATTTCGTATAACACTGTATCCACGGCTCAGAGTAGAAAGTGGAGAGAAGTTCTCTAATCTTCCCGAAGCTAGATTCAATCGATTGCTTTTTCTTTCGAGGCTTTGTTCCCAGCGAAATGATATTCTCTCAAAGACTGACAATTTTTCTTTTTTCTGGGAGAGAAAATTCCGACCAATTAGATGGATTCTTGAAAGCACTTCATCCAAAGCGATATATCTTTCTTCAATATAATGGCTCGGGTCAGTAAGGGATCTTTTATCAAGTGCTTTTCCCAAACGATCTCTAAGATATTGCAATCTATGCTTGAGAGCAAGAGTAAGCCTGCGATCGGTTTCTTCTAGATATGCAAATATAGTCTCAACTTCAGGTATCGCGATTTTTGCTGCGGCCGTAGGTGTCGGTGCGCTTACGTCCGCTGCATAGTCGGTAAGAACTTTATCGATTTCATGTCCAACAGCTGAGATGATAGGAACTCGTGAATTGTAATAAGCCATAATAACTTTTTCGTCATTAAATGCCATTAAGTCTTCATAGCTTCCGCCACCACGTCCAGCGATGATCACATCAACTTCCCATTTTGGATTGTTCAAAAGTTCAATAGCTTCTGTTATTGAATTGGGTGCATCAACACCTTGAACTACACAAGGAGATACTAATATATTTATATTCGGATAATTCGTTCTTGCAATTCTTATAATATCCTCAATTGCAGCACCGGTTGGTGAAGTTGCAATTCCCAATGTTTTGGGGAGGCGTGGTAGTGGTCTTTTTCTGTTAGGATCAAATATTCCTTTCTCATACAATTGCTTTTTTAATTTTTCAACTTGTAAGTGGATATCACCTTGTCCAATTTCTTCAATTTTGAAAACATTGAGTGAATACTCACCTCTCGGTTCATAAACATTAACGCTTCCATAAGCCATTACTTCCATTCCATTCTTTAATGGACGTCCGCTATAACTTTGTGTTCTTCCTTGAAAGAAAGTGCAGCGAAGATTACTTGTGCTATCTTTTAAAGAGAAATAAAAATGCCCAGATGGAGCAATATTGAAATTGGAAATTTCACCCTTTACCCAGATTGATTTAAAACTTGGATTGGAACTGAGTGCGTTGGATATGAGTTTATTGAGTTCCGATACTGTTATCGGTCTATCATTGCTCATTTCATTCGTCCTGAAAATTAAGGGCGTTTTCTCTGAATAATTTCCAGAAATCCCATAAGATAATAATGATAGTCAGAGCAACTGGACCTATTATCACTCCAATCAATCCAAATTCTTTTAGTCCACCGATCAGAGATAGAAATATCAAAAATGGATGGATTTTCAATTTTCTATCCAAAAGTTTTGGTTTAACATAATTTTCTAATATTAGATATCCACTAAACGAGCCGACCATAAAGAATATCGCAAGAAGCCAATTCGCTTCGATAAAGCCTAAATACAATCCAATGGGAATCCAAATGATTCCAGTGCCAAGAACAGGAATCAATGAAAAGAAAGTTCCAATGCTTGCATACAAAAATGGGCTGGATATTCCAGAAATTAAAAGCATGATGTATAAAAAAGCACCTTGTACAAGTGAGACGAGTAAATTGCCCATCATTACAGTTTGTACGGCAGACTCAATCCTTCTGCCAATTTTATCTTCTAGTGCTTTGGGAAAAGGTAGAGATTGGAAAATCCATTTTTCAACGGTTTTTCCTTCCTTGTAAAAAAAGAATAACAACAAAAATGAAAAAAATGCATTGAATATAAAACCAGTAGGAAGATCTAAGCTACCCAAAACGGATGTGGAGGAATTTCTAAGTATTCCATAGATGCTATCCAGATTGAGGATGTCTATGTATTTACCAACGAATTCACGGTAGATGACTGGAATTTTGAGCCAGAAAAATTCACTATCCGTGATAAAATCTGTAATCGAACTGAATCGAATCAGCGTATGAATAATTTTGTCTTCTGTAAATGAGAGGCGGATTTGATAAACCAAATAGACAGTTTCATTGATTAATGTACTTATAATAAAAATGCTTGGTAGTACAACCATTGTTAATAAAACCAAAACCATTATCCAAGGTGAAGCCCATTGCAGTTTTAAACCTAGCCATTCTTTGAGTCTTTTGTGGATTTTACGGGATGCAACATAGAAAATTCCTGCAATGATTGCTGACCATAGATAGGGTTTGAATACGAAATAAACCAAAAAGCAAGCTGTGATAAATAAAATTCCAAGTAAGACTGTAAGAAAAATTTGGTTTTTATTTTTTTTTAATAAGTTACTGTCCAATGGTTTAATAGTTACTATTTTTTTTGAAATAAATTTTTACAATACTTCCGTTACTTCCATCATCTCGTATAACAATGGTCAAAACCTTTCTTGAAAATCCTTCCGCTAGTAGCAGAGTACGGTTCTCATTGTTCTCAGACTGAAGTAATCTCCATTCTCTTCCTTGGAAATTTTTTAGATAGAAATCTTCCACTTCCTTTCTTGATTTAGAATTTTTGAAAATAAGAACGGCTTCTATACTTGAAAAAAAACTACTGCGTAAGTCTGTCGACATAAGCAATTCAGATTCTTCTAAAACAAGGTATGCGGGTATTGCTGGAGGGTTCTTTTCTGGGTTTGCAATTGCAGTTAACTTACCAAGAGAAAATACTTCTTGTTCTTGTGCCGCCCATATATGAACTGCAAAGAAGGTTAAGAAAATGAATAATGTTTTTTTGTTAAGCACCATTTCAGTGAATCGAAAACTTTGCTTGGTGACAAATCTTTTTTTAATCGAAGGATGACTTAAACTATGGATTGGGCAGAGTATTTAGATCAGATTTTAGCTTGGATCACCGTTCAAAATAAGATATTCATTTGGATTTTCTTTTTTCTCTCCAATTTAATGGAGAATGTTTTCCCACCTTGGCCAGGCGATACAGTTACAGTTTTTGGCGGCTTTTTTGTTGCTCATGGTGAAGAATACCCATCTCAATTTGGAATGATTGGCCTAATTTCCAGTACCCTTCTTGGAAACCTAGCGGGCGGCTATATCATGTATAGATTTGGACATCGTTTCTTACAATGGGTACGCAATAAAAACTTTCCTTTCAAAGAGGAACTCTATAGCGAAGAGAAAATTGAATCTACCTTCGATTGGTTCCGGAGAAATTCGATTCTTGTTGTTTTGATTTCAAGATTCTCAGCGGGGATTCGATTTTTTGTATCGATTGTTGCGGGAATGGTTCATATGAATCCAATCTTATTCTTCAGTCTATTTACCGTCGGCGTTTCTGTCTGGTGTGGGTTATTGATTGGTGGTGGTTATTCCTTAGGAAGAAACTGGGAACAGGTGCTGAATATTTTGGCAATGTACAATAAGTTCATATTTGGTTTGATTATCCTTGGAATTCTAATCTGGACATTTAATCATTTTACAAAAAAACAGACTTGACTGAGTCCAGAAAATTATTATTCTATTTCTATCTTTCTTGGGTTGGAAACAGATTGATATTGAAATTGGATTCAAGCATTTGAACTATGTCTCGGTATTTTGATTTTACAGGATTATAACTTAAGCTACAACTATGCACTACACACATTTTAATTTTTTTGCAATTGGTTCCATCATCGGCGCAATATTTTCATATTATATTGCTATACTATTTTTAGTTTTAAAAGATAAATCCAAAGCAACTTTCCATCTTGGTTTTTCCAATTTTTGGTTAGCCCTTTTTCACACGGGATATGCTTGGGGCTTTATTGCAGAAGGTCCAGGTTCTGTGTATCATAAATATTTAGTTATACCAGGGGCAATGTTTGGAGCCTTGGAATTTTCTAGATTTTTTATAGCCTATCAGATAAAAGACTCTAAGAAATTAGACAAAATTGTAGCTTCTATTTTGTATACGATTGCGATTGGGATTTCAATCTATTATGTTTTTATAAGCTTTGATGCTATTCGTCTCTATTTTCCATCTGCACATTACTTCGATTTTAAATTACATGCTTTTAATAAATTCTACTCGATTGTAGTGATGGTGTATTTTATAGTTTTTGCTTTTTTTGGAATTCGTAATTATCGAAAAGTAGAGAAACAATATCGATTCACAACCTTAGTTATCCTAGCTTCTATTTTATTTATCACAATTCTTCCCGGAATACTGAATGCTTTGTCTCGTGATGGAGCGATTAGTCGAGAGATCTATATCATCGTTGTTGACTTATCGGTCGTTATTGGGTTATTTTGTTTATCCGTCGTTTATATTAATAATACAGAAGACAAAACCACAATCATGTCTCGGATTACGGGAATCACCATGGCAACCTTTCTTCTTGTTCTCCAGATGGTAAGCTATTTTGCAATTTCCGACAAAGAGAAAACTTATGACATGCAAAAATACAACCAAGCCAAGCTTGCATTAGTTGATAAAGTTTATCCAGATGACATGAAATATATATTTGTCTATGATATTAAAGATGGTGCAAATTCTTATCTTTATAAAAATTCAAATGAATTGCCTGATTATAAAAAAAGCAAAAATGAAATATTGAATACGTTTTTGTGGAGTCGAATTGCAACTATTCAGTCAAGAGACCCTGAGATTTTCCAGGCAGAGACCAAAGCAATATTGGAAAATTCCCATCCTGGATTTTCCGGATACAAGGCTTTAGTCTTGGATTATTTGGATAGAAATAAAGACAATGGAAACCAGCTGAATGCATCCGAACTATTGAGTTATTTTGATTCATTGAATCGAAAGATCACATACAATAAAAATAAATTGGGTGCTCTAAATGAGTCAGAACTTGCTTCTTGGATTGAAAAAAATAGGAATTCAGACAACTGGCTCGGAGTCTTTGTAACGGGAATCGTAACGAATCATGAGATAACCGATATAGCTAGTTTAACTGGTTTTTTTGCACCTTTTCAAGTTCCAGAATCGAGAAGGTATAGAGGAGATTTCGAATCAGGCAGAAAGGATCTTGAACCTGAGAAATACGTTAGCTTTCTTATTCCTTCCATTGCAAAAAACATAATCTATGAAGTGGGTTTTTCCTATGATGCTTATATGCGTTATATCGATAGTCTTGCTAGAATACTAGTTTATATCATTGTAGGAACGATCATTCTTGTCGGAGTTGGTTTTAGATTTTTCTTTTCAGGTGCATTGGTCAATCCGATCAATGATGTGGTTGAAGGACTTAAGTCTGTGAATTCGGGAGATCTAACAGTTCGACTCAAAGTAAAAGTGGAAGATGAGATCGGATTTATGGCTAGATCATTCAATAAAATGGTTCGTTCTATCCAAGCTGCAAGAAAAAAATTAGAAGAATATGCACAAGACCTTGAGCACAAAGTTGAAGAACGAACAAAAGAACTTAAGCTCACATTAAATGAAGTTCAAAATTTAAAAACACAACAGGATGGTGATTACTTTCTTACTTCTTTATTGATTAAGCCATTGAGTTCGAATCATGTAACGTCTGATAATGTTAGAGTTGAATTTTTCATAAAACAGAAAAAGCAATTTGCATTTAGAAAATACCAAGAAGAAATCGGTGGAGATATCAATATTGCATCTTCAATTCGATTGCGCGGTAGAAAGTTTTCAGCATTTCTCAATGCGGATGCGATGGGTAAATCAATGCAAGGAGCAGGTGGAGCTCTAGTAATAGGGTCAGTTTTTGAATCCATCGTGGAGAGAACAAAGGTTTCTCGTGAAGCACAAAATTATTTCCCAGAACGCTGGCTTAAGAACACATTCATAGAATTGCATAAAGTGTTTGAGAGTTTTAACGGATCCATGTTGATCTCTCTCGTTATGGGTTTGGTCGATGATTCGACAGGAATTGTTTATTATATCAATGCAGAGCATCCTTTTACAATATTGTTTAGAGATGGAAAAGCTGAGTTTATAGAACAAGAATTTTTGTATAGAAAACTTGGAACCGCAGGAGTTAGCGGTGTTATTTCTATTCGAACATTTCATATGCAACCAGGCGATTCTTTGATCGCTGGATCTGATGGTCGAGATGATATTATTTTGGAAACCCATGATGATGGAACTCGAGTAATCAATGAAGATGAGACATTGTTCTTAAGAATATTAGAAAAATCCAATGGAGATCTAAATCAATCCTTTGAGAACTTACTTGAGATTGGACCATTGTCTGACGATATTTCCCTTCTCAAAATCACGTATGATCCAGTTAATTCAAAAGACTCATCTATGATTTCTCTTGATGCAAAAAAATCCTACTCAAGAGGCAAGGTTGCTTGGCAGAACAATCAACTTGGGCAGGCAATCGATGAATTGGAGAGAGCTCTTGATTTGTCAGATCGAGAACCAGCGATTCTAAAAAAACTTGGTCTCATGTATCTAAAAGCTAGGAATTATACAAGATCCAAGGATGTTCTTTTGGAATATATAGATAGAGAGCCGCAAGATACGGAATCCATTTTTATGGCTTCTTATTCCGCGAGAAAAACTGGAGATTATGGAATTGCTGTAGACTTGGGCGAGAGAGTAAGACTCAGGATGCCACATTATGGCGAGAATCTATTAAACCTTGCTAAATCACATATTCTACTCAAAAACATGGACAGAGCGTACGGTTTGCTGGAAGAAGCGAGCTTAAGTTTACCAGAACATCCAGGAATTCGTAAAATGTTACTTTTTACTAAAAAAAGAGTTTCGAGTACATAATTTTTTGACTTAAATTTCAGAACCTTCCGATTTAAGAAGAAGAGGTTTTCTTGCTTATCTCGGAGGGTTTTAAATTGAGAAACTGGTTTTTATTAATATTAATTATACTTACATCCACCTTGAGTGCCCAAGAGGAAAAAGTTGACCTCCAAAGCTCGGAAGCTGTTCTTGCAACTGAAAGAGCTATGGATCTTCAAATTTCTCAAGTTAATAAAAGACTTCGTAACCATTCGAAGCTTCTTGTAATGAGAACTAAAGTTTTGCCCGCACAAACTGTATTCTACAAAGGAAAAGGGGATGGTGATAAATGTATAATTGCCCCTGATCAAACAGCGGGAGACAATAATTGCATTCATTTAGAAGTATATGATTTCAAGGACTCGGAAAGAGGTCTTAGCGCAAAGAGTCTAGGTTCTTTGAATAAAGCTCTTACGATATTTTTCGCAGGTCAAGCTCCTGCGGAATCAGATCCGAGAAAAGTTCCTCCACGTGATATTGAAAAAATATTCACAAGAGTGTATATGAATGATTTTATCAATGGGGAATTGATCATTTCTGAAATCACAGATGAATCTCCTGGAACAGAACCCTTGGATAATAAAAATCTCTTTTTGTTCTTTCAAGAAAATGGTAATCCATTTCATGGAACAGAAGAGAACCCGGCACAAAAAGGCGTAGGTCGTTATAATTTGTCAGTTGTAGAAAACAGTACTTCTCATGATATTCGCAACGACTTTAAGAAAAAATATTATTTCAAACATGTGGATCAATTCGATAAGCTGTTCAGTAAAATTTTTAGCTTCAATGATCGCGATGGAAATGACAATTATAGAAATAATATCCGAGTTCTAAGAGATTCTTTGAAATACTAAGCGATTCGACATCAGGTCATAGTCTAAGGCTATAACCTATGTCGTATAAATTTCAATGGCTCAATAGTTTTGACTCTATCGATTCCGATGAATGGAATTCGATTATTCCACTAGACAATCCTTTCTACGATTTGAGGTTTCTGAAAAATTTGGAATCATCGCATTCCATAGGTTCGGAGCTAACTTGGCAACCGCATCCGCTGATCTACAGAGAAAATGATCGCATTGAAGCAATTCTAGTTTTCTTTATCAAGCTTGATTCTTACGGAGAATATATTTTTGATTTTGAATGGGCAAATGCATTCAATCGTGCTGGAATCAATTATTACCCTAAACTTACATCCGCCATTCCATTCACTCCAGCAACTAGTGACAAAATTTTGGTTCGAGATCAATCTCGTAAGAAAGAGTTAGGTTATAAACTTTTGAATGAAACAATTTCGCATGGAGCAGGTCTTGGCATATCTTCTATCCATTTTCTTTTTCATTCAGAGGATGAGATTGAGATTCTCAAAGAGATGGGATTTTATCCAAGACTTACTCATCAGTATCATTGGATACAGAGAGGATACCAATCTTTTGCTGAATTCCTCCAAGCTTTAAAGAAAGACAGACGCAAAACCATTCGTAAAGAACGAGAGTCCCTGCAAGAGTTGGGAATCGAAGTTAAAATTTTGGAATCAGATAATATAGATCCTGAATTATGGAGATTGTATTGGAGATTTTATCAAGATACCCACTCTAGGAAATGGGGACAGGCATATCTTACACAAGATTTCTTTGTTAAGATTTTTCAAGAATTTCGTGATAAAATGGTTTTGGTTCTTGCGCTCAAAGATGGAAAACCGATTGCCGGAAGTCTAAATTTCAAGGGTGAGAATACAGTTTTTGGAAGATATTGGGGTGCAACAGAAGATGTTTCTAATTTACATTTCGAATGTTGTTATTATGCTTTGATTGAATATACTATTGGAAATGGCTTTCAGAAATTTGAAGCTGGTGCGCAGGGTGAGCATAAATATATGAGAGGTTTTGAAGTAGTTCCAATTTATAGTTCTCACTACTTTTATAATAAAGATGCAGGTGTCGCTATCAATCGATATTTGGTTTCTGAAGCAAGCCATATGAGAGAGTCAATAGTTGAATGGAATCTTAAGTCACCTTTGAAAATTTTCCGTGAAGGATTACAGGATCATGGATAAGAATAAACCAAGAGAAGATGGTTCAGTTCTACTAAAAGAGAGAACCAAGTTACAACCGAAAAAACCTGGAAAATATGCAGTGGTAATTCTAAATGATGACTATACGCCTCGAGATTTTGTGGTTTGGTTGTTACAAACTGTATTTGCTAAGTCATTGGAAAAAGCGAATCAGATCATGATGGAAGCGCATACAACAGGTAAGGCTTTATGCGGAATATATACAAAAGACATTGCCAACACGATGGTACTTCAAGTTCGAAATCTAGCGGATCAATATGAGTTTCCGCTTGAATGCAGAATTGAAGCAGTAAAGGAGGAATGATGGTTTTATCAATGGATTTAGAAGAAAGTTTAAAATTAGCAACGGCTGAGGCTGTTAAACGAAGCCATGAATATATAACATTGGAGCATTTGCTTTTGTCGTTAACTCAGAACGATGAAGTAAAAAATATCTTACAATCTCTTCATGCAGATATTGGAATGTTGCGTAAAGATCTAGAAAATTATTTAGATGAAGAGCTATCAGCAATCGTGCGACTAGGTGACAACATTGAACCCAAATATACTGTTGGGGTTCAATACATTCTGCAGTTTGCTGCATTGCATGTTCAGTCAACAGGGAACACGGAAGTGAAGGCTTCTAATGTCTTGGTTGCACTTTTTCGCGAGCAAGATTCACATGCAATCTACTATCTTAACAAGCAAGA
This sequence comes from Leptospira sp. GIMC2001, assembly GCF_028462125.1. NCBI lineage: Bacteria > Pseudomonadati > Spirochaetota > Leptospiria > Leptospirales > Leptospiraceae > Leptospira > Leptospira sp. GIMC2001. The sequence goes on from NZ_CP115468.1 coordinate 1,680,750, forward strand.
GATAACTCGATACAATGTACTGCGATTTATTTCACATGGCGTATCGAAATCCAATACATCAAACGAAAGTCATGACGAATCTTTGGATGAAAGCCATTCGGAATCTATGGAAGACTTTGGAAATGGAGCAAGTGGAGAGAACTCTAACAAGGATCCGTTTGCAGCTTTTACTGTTGATCTAATCCAAAGAGCAAACGATGGCAAAATTGATCCCTGCATCGGACGAGATGAAGAAATTGAAAGAACCATTCATATTCTTGCGAGACGAAGAAAGAACAATCCGATTTTTGTTGGGGACGCAGGAGTTGGTAAGACAGCAATTGTGGAAGGGCTTGCACTGAAGCTTTCACAGGGACAAGTTCCAAAGTCAATCCAATCTCTTCGCATCTATTCTTTGGATATGGGGCTTATGATTGCAGGAACGAAATTTCGTGGAGACTTTGAAGAGAGATTAAAATTTATCATAGATAAAGCTTCTTCTGATCCAAATATTGTTCTCTTCATTGATGAAATTCATACTATAGTGGGAGCAGGAAGTGTCTCGGGCGGGTCTCTAGATGCATCCAATTTGCTAAAGCCTGCACTTTCTAATGGAAATATTCGAGTTGTAGGAACTACTACATTTCGTGAATACAAATCTATCTTCGAAAAAGACCATGCTCTTTCGAGGCGCTTCCAAAAAATCGATGTAGATGAGCCGACCGAATCCGAAAGCATTGCAATTGTCAACGGATTGAAAAGCAAATACGAAGAATTCCATAAAGTTGTTTATAGTCCGAAAGCAATTCAATCTGCTGTTGAATTGTCAGCTAAGTATATATTGGATCGCAAATTACCAGACAAAGCGATAGATATTATCGATGAATCAGGTGCTTTAGTGAAGCTTCGAAATGACGCGAAACCAGAACCAGTAGCGCTTCCTAAAGTGAGCACATCAGATATCGAAAATATTGTAACTCGCATGGCAAAAATTCCGATCACAACTTTACGCAATTCGGACAAAAAGAAACTTCAAGATCTCGAACCTATACTTAAGAGTAGAATTTTCGGTCAAGATAAAGCGATTGAAGAGCTCAATGAATCTATCCTTTATTCAAGTGCAGGACTTGGAGATGAATCCAAGCCAATTGGAAGTTTCCTCTTTGCTGGACCTACAGGTGTAGGTAAAACCGAACTCGCTAAGACTCTGGCTGAATCTATGAATGTACCTCTACTTCGCTTTGATATGAGTGAATACATGGAAAGGCATAGCATATCGAGATTGATTGGATCTCCACCGGGTTATATCGGGCACGGTGAAGTTGCTCTTCTAACCGATGAAGTGAGAAAAAATCCACATATGGTTTTGCTAATAGATGAGATAGAAAAAGCTCATGAGGATGTATTCAATCTATTTCTGCAGATTATGGATTATGCAACTCTTACAGATTCTATGGGCAGGAAAGCGGATTTTAGAAAGGCAGTTCTTATAATGACAACCAATACTGGAGCGAGAGAAAAATCGACTGTATTGCTTGGATTCGGAGAGCGAGTAGATGACGATCGAGATATGAAGGCACTAGAGAGGATGTTTAGTCCAGAATTCAGAAATCGATTAACATCCATTATTCGGTTTAATTCTCTACAGATGGAGCAAGTGGAGAAAATCGTCGAAAAAATAATAACAGAACTCGAAGTTAAGCTCAAGCCTAAAAAAGTGAGTATTGAACTCACATCAACTGCGCGTTCCTACTTAGCCAACAAGGGATTCGATCCGGATCTAGGTGCAAGACCTATAGCAAGATTTATTGATATAGAAATCGGTAAAAAACTTTCTAAAGAAATTCTTTTTGGCAAGTTAGTAAACGGCGGAAAAGTAAAAATTGACTATGGATCAGAAATTACATTCCAGTTTGAATGAAATTTTAATTCTGTTTTTGCATTTGCTGGATTCAAAAAAAGTCTAATTCGGTTTTATAGTGGGGAGCTTTTTATTTCGAATGAGATCCTCACGAAAAACCGCTACACCGAGACACCAAGCGCAAACGACACTAACAGCGAATATCCAGTAAGCGATTGAGAAACTATAATCTTTTGGCTCAATCATATCTGTAAAACCTACACTTGGATTGTTTGTAGCAATTCCAAAAAGAATCAAGATTAGAGTTTGCAGAAATAGAAAAATATACCATACCCAATTGCTTCTCCAAAATCCAGTGAAGAAAAAATTTAGAAGGGAAGCTAATATAAAGATCACATTCCATCTTGCAGATACAAAAACGAGTTCGATTGTATCATTGAATTTTATTTCATATTGGATCCAGCCAAGTCCGCTAGAAAGCATTTGAATAATAAGAAAACAGAAAAACAGCTTTTCGGGTAAGGATTTATTTGCAAAAAAACCAAATATTTTATTATAAAACTGCAATGCTAAATGGAGCCAACCCCGAACTATAATTTGAATCGCTTGGAAAGAAGTATCTATAAAATTTACAATGATCATTTCAGTTCTACCATCAATTCTAACTCGACACAAGCATCTAGCGGAAGACTCGCAACTCCAATGGCAAATCGGACATGGCGACCTTTATCACCAAAGATCGCCTGCAAAGCATCACTCGCACCGTTTGCAACCAAGTGGTGTTCCGTAAAATCGGGAATGCTTGCAACATATACTCCAAGCTTCAATACTCTTTGGATTTGGTCTAAGTCGCCGATTTCCGCTTTAATGCAAGCAAGAGCATTGAGAAGAGCTGTTTTTGCCTGCTTCATTCCTTCTTCAATAGAAACTTCATATCCTAATTTGCCTGTAAGGCCTAGATTTCCATCGATCATGGGCAACTGTCCAGATGTCCAAATAAAATTACCGGATCGAATTGCGGGAATGTAGCTAGCCAATGCTTTGGGGGAAGGTGGAAGTTTATATCCGAGGGATTCCAATTGGGTCTCAAAACTCATAGGAATACTGATCTCTATTCTTTGTTCTAATGAAAATGAAATTTTTTTTGATTTTTTTGATTTTTTACAAAAACATTTGACAGAAATTAGCACTCTAAGTAATAGATTGCTAATAAGAATAGCAGACTACAACAAGGACTGCCAAAAGGAGATACAATTATGTTGTATAAATTTTTAGAAAATGGAAAGACCAACACAATTTGGAGAGATTTTGACAGATTGAATGAGGCGCTGACTCGTTCGTTCCTAGAGCAAGATCCAGTAAGACCCAATTCTTATCCACCATTGAATGTTTATACAAAAGAGGATGATGCTTTTGTATATGCCTTCCTACCAGGAATGACTATCGAAGACATTGACCTTTCTGCAAAAGACAACGTCCTCGTAATTCGTGGAACTAAGAAAGAAGAAGCCTTAGCTGAAAATACTGAAGTATATTTGCGAGAAATATTCAACGGTGATTTTTCAAGATCTGTTGAGTTCCCATTCCGAATCGATGCAGATAAAGTAACAGCAAGTTATAAAAACGGAGTTCTAGGAATATTGGTTCCTCGGGCCGAAGAAGACAAACCAAAAAAAATCGCTATTAAGATCGCGAATCAATAGTTGAGAGGAGAAATATATGGCTACACAATTAGAAACAAAAGATAAAATCGAAACGAAAGAAACCGTTAAGAAAGAAATTGTCTACTCTCCAAGAACTAATGTTTATGAGACCAAAGATTCTGCGGTTTTTATTTTGGAGATGCCTGGTGTTGATTCTCAATCACTAGATATAAGCTTTGAGAAGGGAAGTCTTTCGATTGAAGGTAAGGTTGATGCGGATTCACTTAGAAGTGAATACCAAACGGAATACCTAGAAGGAAGACAAACTGTTTATCGTAGAAGCTTTACGATTGGCAAACCAGTAAATGTGGATGAAGCACAAGCAGAATGGAAAAACGGAACTTTGAAACTGACTCTACCTAAAGTCGAGCCGCAGAAGAAAAAAATTACCATTCAAAATTCCTAAACAATTGAATTGTTTAAGCAAATTTTATATCCCTTAGCAATCTAGCTAAGGGATATTTCTTTTATATTATCTAAAAGAATTTTTGTTTCTTCCAAAGTTCCAATTGTGATTCGAATATATTCTGAAGCAATTCCTTTGGCAAAATATCGAATATAGATGTTTCTTCTTTTCAATTCATTAAAATAATCGAATGCTGATAAAGAGGTATTTGGCTTGGCAAAGATAAAATTTGTTGAGCTCTCAATTACCAAAAAACCTAACTTATCCAATTCCTTACTCAAATATTCTCGGGTCTCTATGATTTTTTTGCAACAGGATTTAAAATAATCCTGATCTTCAATAGCGATTCTAGCAATTTCTTGATCGAGCATTCCCACATTATAAGAATCTTTAAGATTGTGCAAAAGGGCTATAAGCTCCTTATTGCCGCATAGAAAGCCAACACGAAGTCCCGCAAGTGAATAAGATTTAGAGAAAGTGCGCGATACCAAAAGGTTTGGATAGTTTTGAATTTCTTGAATGACAGAAGTTGAATCTGAAGCAAAATCGATATATGCCTCATCACAGAGAACTAGCCCATCAAAGTTTTGTACAAATTTGAGGACTGATTCTCTAGGTTCTAGGATTCCCGTTGGAGCATTAGGATTCGCAAAAGAACAAAGTTTTGCTTTTACTTTTGCCATTGCTTCCCAATCAAAAAGTAAATTGGAAAGTAGAGGAATTTGAACATGATCAATTCCTTGCATTGTTATATCAGCATATACTGGATAGGCAGAATACGTTGGATCTGGACTTAATATCGAATCTCCTTTTTCTAGGCAGGCAGTAAATAGCAATCGAATCGCTTCATCAGATCCATTTGTTATGATAATCTCATCTCGATCGATTCCATAGAGTTTTGCTATCGCATCCCTAAGTCCATCTGATGTTGGATGTGGATATTTGCGAAGATTCCCTGATTCCAAAATGCTTAGAACAGAATCTTTTATTTTTGAGCTTGGTGGATATGGATTCTCATTGGTATTCAGTTTGATTATTTTCTGAAGTCCACTTGGTTGTTCGCCAGGAGTATAGGGTGTGAGTTCAATTAAATCTTTTCTAAAATACGAATTCATAATATTCTACAATCGATTTAGAGCATTGATATAGGCAAGCGCACAAGCCTCTATTATATCAGTAGAGCTCGCTTTACCGACTACTCGCTTGCCTGAATTCTCTAGGGTAACCGATGCCTCGGCAAGGGCGTCGGCTCCTTCAGTTACTGGTGAGATCAATAGTCGAGATAGTAGGGGAGAGTGACCTGTAGCCAGATCAATCGAATTAAAAATTGCATCGACTGGACCATCACCTTTTGATGTTTCTTCTCGAATCTGATCGGATATTTTGATCTTTATAGTCGCAGTTGGAATGGAATCCGTTCCCGTTTTTATTTCGAAGGATACTAACTGAAATTGATCACTGTCTGATCTTCGAACCTCATCACTAAATAGAGCGAGTAAATCCTCATCAAAAATTTCTTTCTTACGGTCAGCAATTTCTAGGAAACGTTGGTAGGCTGCATCCAAGTCTTCCGCCTTAGGATCAAATCCCAATTTTACAATTCGTTCTTTGAATCCAGCTCGTCCTGAGTGTCTACCGAGAACCATTCGATTAGATTTCAAACCAATGGATTCTGGCTTCATGATCTCATAAGTTTCACGATTTTTGATTACACCATCTTGGTGAATTCCAGATTCATGAGCAAATGCATTGGCTCCAACAATTGCTTTATTCGGTTGAACAACCATTCCAGTGATCGTCTTTACAAGGTAAGATGCCCTTGCAATATGCGTGGTTTCCAAGTTGGTTTCTATTCCGAAAAAATCTTTTCTTGTTCGAAGAGCCATTGCAATTTCTTCCATTGCAGTGTTGCCAGCTCGTTCGCCAATACCATTGATTGTGCATTCAACTTGCCGTGCTCCGTTAATAATTGCGGACAATGAGTTCGCAACAGCAAGACCCAAGTCGTTGTGACAATGGGCACTGAATATAACTTTGTCGGCACCTTTGACATTTTGTTTTAGGAATTCAAAAAGTTTTCCGTATTCTTCTGGAGTCGTATAACCTACAGTATCCGGAATATTGATAGTTGTTGCACCTTCTTCTATGACCGCTTCTGTGAGCTCGCGCAGGAACTCCCACTCAGAACGAGTTCCATCTTCTGCACTGAATTCTACATCCTCAACTAAATCTCTTGAAATGCGAACAGCTTGTCTTGCCATTTCCAAAACTTCAGTTGGATTTTTACCAAGCTTGTGCTTCATATGGATGGGTGATGAAGCTATAAATGTGTGAATTCTTTTTCTTTTTGCGGGAGCGATTGCTCTACCTGCAGATTCAATATCCGCTCTCATCGCTCGGGCAAGTCCTGCGATGATTGGTCCCTCAATTTCTCGTGCGATTCTCTCAACTGCCTGGAATTGAACTGGTGAAGAAATCGGAAAACCAGCTTCAATTACATCTACTTTCATTTTGGCTAGATGGAGAGCGATTTCTATTTTCTCATCTTCGCTCATAGCAGCGCCCGGGCATTGCTCACCATCTCTAAGAGTTGTATCAAATATCTTTACATAGTCTGGATTCATAGTTCAATTCTAATGATTGAATCCTGGGCTCTCATGCGTCAAGGGAAAAGAAAATTTGGTTTTGGTTCTGCTGATCGTTTCTAAAGCTTGCATCATGAGCTCAAAATCTTTTAAAATCGAAAATCTCAAATTGATGGGAATCAATTTTCATTCCGACGATGTGACTAAGACCGCTCAGATTTACCACGAGATTTTTGGTTGGAAAATTATCGCGCTTTCCGAGAAGCATGCATCTCTCAGCATCGTCGATAAACCAAAGATTCAACTTTTTATCGATAAGATTGACGGGAATTGTCCAACCAATCCAGGAACTCTAACCTTAGAACTTTCTCGAAATGAACTCGAAAACAAAATCTACAAAAATCCTATTTGGCAGCAAAACTTCCAAACAGAATACAAGGATTCCAAGAAGAATTATGAGTCTTGGATCGATGCAAACTACAATAGAATCTGGTTTGTATACAGTGAATTGAATTAGCTAAATGAATCTTTTAATAATTTGGATTAGTTCTTCTGCCATAGATTTATGGTTTTTATTCCATTCCTGACTTCCATCTCGACCAACAGCATTTGTAATAGCGAATACGGATGTAAATTTTTTCTTCATAATTTGGCAGACTCGTGCAATCCCAAAAGCTTCCATATTCTCTATCATTGGAGTCTCTACCCAAATAGGTAAAGATTGTGGATCTATCAATGTGATAGAGTTAGGTGAATTTACATCAGCAATCGCAAAATTATTATTTGATTTTACAATTTTAACTCCGAAATCAGAGGATTCGGTTTGAATGAATTGAGGCAAAAGATCCGGAGCATAGGATTCTTTTTTCCAGACAGAAATTTCTCGATAGTAGTAATTTCTTCCGATTGCATAACTTGGAAAAAAAAGTTTACTTGGATCGTAAGTTCCAGCAGATCCTATGAAAACAATTTCTTGAATATTGGGATTGGTTTGAAGGATTCTGCTTAATTGAATCGAAGCTTCCAGATTCCCCACACCCAGATCTTTAGAATGGGGAACAAAATCTTGTAGATCACCCAGTTCAATTGCGATAGCACTACAAAAAAGTATTTTATCTAAAGATACAATCAACTACAGAAGTCCCAAGTCTTCTTCAAATCCATGCATAAGATTTAAATTCTGCAGAGCTTGTCCAGCTGCTCCTTTAAGTAAGTTGTCAAGCGCCGATACAATCACAACCATACCGTCTCTAACTTTTGCAGACATATCTAGGTAGTTAGTATTTTGTACATTTTTTATTTCAATCTCTTCAGGTGAGTTGTAATAGCGTAGAAAAATTTCGGACTCACATTTAGTTTTTAATATTTCTGGAATTTTCTTGGCAGTTTCGGAATCTGTCTGAATATAAATCGTCGCAAGTATACCTCTATAAACAGGGAGTAGGTGAGGCGTAAAAACTATATCGATTTTTTTCTGATTTGCAGTTGCATATTCTTGGATCTCAGGTTCGTGTTGATGTGCCAAAATTTTGTATGCTCGGAAGTTCTCAGCAGTATTGGTAAAAGAAAATCCAATATCCTCAGTTCTTCCGCCGGCTCCACTGACTCCAGACTTTGCATCTATAATGATTGATCCGCTTATCTTGTTATGAATATCACTCAGAAGTCGAATAGGAAGAAGGGAACCCGTTGCATAACAGCCTGGATTAGCTACAAAATTGGAGAGCTTTAATTCATTTCGATAGATTTCCGGAATTCCAAATACGACCTTCTCCATCAAATCAAATTCTGCATGGGTAAATTTATAGTATTTCTCAAATAATCCTTTATCGTGGAGTCGAAAACTACCAGATAGATCGATCACTTTATGACCTTGCTTCAATAAACGTGGTGCCATCTCCATGGACACTTCGTTCGGAGTAGCCAATACAACTGTCGAATCTTTTGGGATGGGATCAGTGTGAGAATGGAAATTCATCTCTTTTTTAAATTTATCTTGTGGATAACATTCTTGAAATTTCTTTCCATTCAATTGATTGCTTGTTATATGAACTAGTTTAAATTTTGGATGGTAATTTAATAATTTAATCAACTCTCGACCGGTTAATCCGCCGGCTCCAATGATACTCAATTCTACCATTATGGGCTCCCTAAAAAATTACCTTGAGGATAAGGATTTTCATAAAATGCATTGGGTTCAAAATCATTACAAAAAATCGGAACAACTACGTCTACAAATCGAATCTCACCTGCAACAATTTGAGGTAGAGAATCACAAGGAACGAGTCGAATGGTTTCAAGGCATTGATCCATATCTTTTCGTTTATAGAATACTCTTTGATTGTAATTGAGGGTGTAGCCAAGATTTGGTAATGGACTCAATGTGTTTTCAAGAATTCTACAAGCAGCGACTCTTGCTTGAATTTCTCTTGTGATCGCATCAACCATTTTATCACCGCGAATTACATCAGGTCCTTCAAAGCCAATGCAATTCGCGACTACAATCAGAATTGGAATTAAGAAAAATTTCATAGTACAGATCAATGGGAATTGTGAACTACTAGTGAGTCAAGGAAGAAAGGATTTTCGTCTAGAAATCTTGAACACCAAATCATAGAAATTAAAATTTCGTTGCTGTGCTAATTGAAGATTTCTCAAAAATGGGTTTTCTAAATGGAAAAAGTTGAATTGAATCAGGGGTTTCTTGAAAGATGGGGAATCCAAGTAATTTACAAAGATTTTAATAAGATAAGAAAACAGTTTATACTGGCAGATATTGATAGATTTTATGAGAATTCGAAAAGCATAATATATTTCGCAACAATTCTTTCTTTTTTTATCGGACTGATTCCCACTGCTATCATCGTTTATATTGAAAGTAGTTTTTCTCACGAGACAATACCTTGGTCAAATCCGTTTTATGAAAAATGGACATGGATAATTTCAGCTCTAGGAATTTTTACTTTTTTGGAATTTTATTTCCTTTATAGAGTTGGTTTCTATAGCGTTGCAAAGCTTGCTTGTTTGTCGGGAATGAGTATAGATGATGATCCGATCATACTTACCAAGAATAAAAATATCTTGGCTCGAATGGTATTGGAAATTCCAGATCATCGACTGAAATTACTTGGAGTTGATCCTTATAAAAGATTGAATAAAAAAGGTTTATTCTTTCGAACGATTCTTTATAAATCGAAAGTCTTTCTTTCCAATTATGCAGCGAAATTAATCTTTCGCAAAATCCTGAGTCGAACAACCCTGCGAGTTTATGCGGAATACATAATCGCACCAGTTACCGGTGTTTGGGATGCATTGATTACATACTATATTCTCGAAAAAATGAAAATTCGATTGTTTACAAGAAATTTAACTGAGCTATACTTTGAACATTTTCTGGAAACAGCAGAAACCATGGATAATGAAGTAATCGATTTGAATATTCGAGCAATCGCAAATGCTGTAGTATTGGACAAGAAGTTTCATCCAAATTTGGAATATTTACTTCTCAAAATGTATGATCGATTCGAGGATAGGATAAATAAAAATGACCCAATTGATGATTGGGATAATTTTTTGATAAGAGTTGATAATTTGAGTCAAGACAAACAACTGAAAGTTCTAAAAACCTTTAACCTATGTTTATCGATGATTGGAAAACTTTCCAAATATGAGAAAAATGCTATCAATGACTCGAAACTTTTATCTTCAAAAGAAAATATTCAAAATATTCAAACTCTTATCGGCCTTATGCAGGAAGGAAATTTTAGCAAATTAAAAGAACAAATTCTTTCTATTTAAAAATTTCAACATAAAACGATTTTATTGAAAGTCTTCTTGTCGATTTGAATTGTAAACTAGTTCTTTCTTTTTATAAACTTTGAAACTAGAATCTATAGGATTGAAATAGATTTTACAATTATCTTTTTTATTCATTTGTTCACAGATACCGTCAATTTCAATTGCGACTTTATCGTAATCAGTTTTTGCCGAGATAAGATTTATTTTTGGAAGAGGATCGAGAATCAATGTAACAGGTTCAAACATATTGTATAAAATTATAAATTTATTTTTTTTTGGATTTGTTGATATCGATAATTTATTTCCATTTGGAATAATTTTAAAAAAATCTTCGTCTCCTTCATTTGGATTTTTAAATAGCATTTCTTTTTTTATAATTTGGTTCGCTTCATTGAGATCTGACTTTTGTTTTGCTATGAGCCCACTGTCTGTGATGGGTTCAAAAGAAATTTCCGATAGACATAGATCCTGAAATTTACTTCCCTTTTTTATCTCGGGGAAACTTATTTCCAATGTATCTGTAGATAGATCTGGAAATTCATATTTCTGAACGGTATGAACGTCTTTTAAGGAAATCTGTCTTGTTTCTCCAGTTTTTGATTTGAGAATTATTTTATAAGGTCTTGCATTCATAGCAAAAAGTTTTGAATCGTAGAAGCCATTTGCTATAAAGATGGATTTTATTGTAGATTTAGATTCTAGATTGATTTCAATATTGGATCGAGTGTCCCAATCTTTGCCATTAATACACCAAGGAGAGGACGATTTGTCCGTTAGATGATCTAGAAGGAATCGGTTTCTGTTGTCATCTAGTTCACGAACAGTATCGCCCACTGTAAGATCAGATATCGATTGAGCAGTAAGGGAAGAAGCAAAAACCAGTAAAGCGAAAATGTTTCTAAACATAATCGCTAAGACTGATAAAAAGATGATTATTTGTCAAATAAATTCTGGACTAGATGCGAATACCAAATCCCAATTTCCCACCTGTATCAGAAATACTAGAATTAACTGTCTCGCCATTTCCAACACTAATTTCAAGTGAATGGGCAGCTCCATATCCTTCTCCAAATAAATAGAAAGAATCACCAATATTTATTCGCAGACCTAATTTCGCCTCCGCTTTTCCTATAGTTGTCCCTGTTCCAGCTGTCCCAATACCAAATAATATACCAAAATATGGATCGAATGTTCCAGTTCGATTCATATGAAAATTCATACCAAAATCTAGTGTGGAACCAATAAAGCTCAATTTATCCGATTCAGACATACTTGAGATGAGGAGTAAAGGAATAAATGAAGATGTAGATGATGAACCCGAAGATGATCCTGAGCTAGACGACAATAATAATAAAGGTAGAAAATCATTTAAAGGATTTGATGCCGGTGTTATATCATATTGGTGGGAAGAAACACCAAATACAAAGCCAAACCAACTCGGATAGTATTCTGCATGAAAAGAAGAAGTGTAAATGCTGGTTTTCGCAGCTGAATCGGTTTCTAAACTCGACAATAAAAATAGCGGGTTTATATTGTTTGATCCACTAAGTAGCAATAATGGAAATATATCTCCACCGCCACCTCCACTAAAATTGGTAGCCTCGCCGTTTCCAGAACCGAAACTGTATTGGATTGCCCAATTATTCTTGTTGTCTGATTCCTCTGCAAATATTGCAGAAAATCCAGTGAGAATGAACACACTTACTAAAATTTTTATTTTATTCATATATTGATCTCAAATTTTGATATAAATATAACAACTATTTATTGATATATTTATATATAAAAAGAAAAAAAAATCCATTAATTAATTCCTAGCAATCGAAAATGCAATCCATTCGGGAGGAATTTCTGAATCATTAGGTACTTGAACTTCAAGAAGCCATTCATTTGAATCCAAATTAGATACACTCTCGATAGGATACGCTGGTTTACAACCATTGATTGTTCCCGAAACTGGAATGCAAATTTTATCTTTTGCATGGATTAGAATTCCAGAAATTCGATCAGACCATAGTTTTTGAAATTTGTCAAATGATTTGAGAATAATAGAATTTTCCAATGTATAAAGTATTTCCATTGGATAGGTCTTTTCTTCATAGTCTAGAATCAGTTTGTAATTGAATAGATTTGAAATTGTATTGATATGTTTGCTTTTCATGAATTGACTTTACCAAATCTTTGTGACATTCAAAAGGCGATTTAGTTAAAAAATTATTTTTAAAAAGTGGTTGATTTTTGAAATGGAAATGAAATATTTATACTTCATGAATGCAAGAGTATTCTCATATATTCTAATATATATTATTATTGCAATATTTAGCAATAATTGCAGAGTCGAGATGAATAGTCCGGCTGACCCAACTTCCAAAAGCTATCAAGAAACGGAAATCTTAAGATTTCTTCTATCAACACAAGCTAGCACCCAAGCGGAATCTGATGATAGTTCCGAAGAGACTGCAAACGACGATGAAGTTAAACCAGGTGCAAATATCTTAGGTCGTCTGCAAACAGGGCAGACAACAACTTTTCAAGCTGGAGACAACGGCGATCAAATTTCATTTTCATTGGCTCGAAGTTTCGCTGACAATGGGGATAATACAATTGAAGACTTGGTCACAGGTTTGATCTGGCAAAGATGTAGTTTAGGACAGACGAATGATGCAGGTTGCACCGGACCTGGCGACGTCTATTCTTGGAATGATGCTGTATCCCAATGTGCCGCTGTTGGATCAGACTGGAGATTGCCAACCATACAGGAACTGGCTACTCTGATCGATATGGGAGCAACTCCTCGTATCAATGGAACCTATTTTCCCAATACTCAAAATGAATATCATAGTTCGACCGAGAATCAGATCAATACAACCGAATCTTTTAATCAAAGATTTAGTGATGGATGGGTTCAATCTATTGCTAAATCAACCGAATATTCTGTTAGATGTGTTCGAGGGCCAACTCATGTAACGAATCATAGTTATGTTGACAATGGTGATGATACAATAACTGATACAGTAACAAACCTTACTTGGATGCGTTGTGCATTTGGACAGACGAACGGTGGAATCTGCACTGGCGGACCTATCCCAAACGCTTGGGCAACAGCTATAGGAACTTGTAGTGGTTTGGCACTTGCTGGGAAAACTTGGAGACTTCCGAATCGAAACGAAATTTTCTCTATACTGGATTTTACGAGAAACGTTGCGCCTGCAATTGATGTAAATTATTTTTCGAGTGCTGCGCCCAGTAACAATTCATGGTCTTCCACAACCACAGGGACAGGTGCTTTTGTCGGACGATTTGCTGGAGATGGATCCACAGGTTCTGCAAAAGGGAATGGGGAAACTGTAAGATGTGTAACTAGCGATTAAATCTATGTTATTCTAACAAATTATATTTTTATCAGTCTAATATTATTATGGATAGGATTAGTGGCTTTTTTCATTATCCTCGATTGCTTGTTATTGGAATTCTGTCGACTATTCTTTATTGTAATATTCCGCAAGATATTCAGTCAGATGAATTGACTCGAACCGAAATAAGAATTCAAAAGCGAAAATGGCAAGTCAATCCTTTTATTGATCCTTACCTTTTGTATCATCTCAATCATCCGATTCCAATAAAAATTCCCCAATACAATTCTCCGCTGCAAGTTAGAGCTATGGACGAATATGTTGCACGGCGGAGTTTAGAAAGAAATCGGAGTGAACGAATTACTTCTTCTTACCGATTCCAACGATGGTATCATAACAATAATGTCAGGCCTAGTCTTTTCAAAAAATGAATTTCTGTAGCGAATATAAACTGGTTTTTTAATTTGAACAGATAGGATTATCAATCAGGGTATTTTTGATCCGATGAAATATTCAAAAAGAAATTAAAAAAGTAGGTAAAAAACAGGCACCTATCTACAAACCACAAAAGCCCGCTATCTGAGCCAGACTCAGCTAACGCTTCCTCAGCCTCAGATCATGGGCATCCCAGACAGGATACTTCCCTGTTTTTACCTCCTTTATCAATTTCCCCGAATTTTCCGCGTAAGCTCCTAGATAACCTTCTAAATCCTTCTACAATCAACAAGGAGCAACTTTTACAGGTTAACCTCATATCATCCAACAAACAGATAAAGGATCACTATACAGGTTTAACTTATAGGATACTTGAAGCTTTTTATCCTACATATTGTAACACTCATACATCTACTTTATTAACGCCGGGAAAGATCAAAGGTAGACAACTGATGGGTCAGTGTCCTATCTGTAAAGCTCAGAAGTCACTTGCTAAAGGAACTCCACTGATGAACCTTCATCTTCCTATGAGTTACTTCTCTTACATACTCCAAGAGATACTGATTGCATATCCTAGTGTTTTAACTGCTAAAGCGATTCAAAAGAAACTAGTTCTCAAAAGTTATAGTTCAGCGTGGCTACTTAAGAAACGAATTCAAATATTCATGACTCATTTAAATGATTCTATGATGGAACAAACTAAGGAAGCTCTATCTCAAGAAGCATCAATGAATATGGGATCGAAAATGCCATTTAGTGGAGATGTATCTGATTCAATCAAAGGTAGGATAATTACTAACGTTGATACCTTGGCTATATTCTCAGTCGGAGTTAGAGCAAATAAGTTTAGAAGTAGATATAGACATGGAGGAATAACTTCATCAATCTATCAATCGGCGAAAGTTGGTGGGGCACAAGTTGGAACTCTTGCAAGCAATATTACTATTAAAGGATCACTTAGTTTTTATGAATCCCATCCTTTGACTAATACTGATTACGCTCTTAGTCATCTTGAGAAAGTAATAACACCCGAGAATGTATTGATGGCAGATGAAGCTTACCAAGGATTGTTTGGTCATTATAGAAATATTCGAACTATCAATCATAGTCGACGGGCGAATAAAAAGATACATGTATTCTCAAGGGAGAGATGGAGTAAGGACGGAGTTCATAGTAATGTAGTAGAAGGATCAAATGGAATTCTTAAGAAAGCTATGAAACAATACAACTGGTTCAATTGTAAATATAGTCAATTGTATTTGAATGAGTTTGCAGTAGGTAAGAATATACGCTTCTTTGATGCAGAGAAGAATGTTATATTTGGAATTGGAGATACATCAAAAAATTGCGGAAAAAAGATAAGGGAGATACGACCTAATAATTATAACTCCATAAGAGAATTACTCAAAAACTTAACCTATAGGCCAATAACTACTGAAGAAAGAAAATTGGGAGAAGTAGGGAATCTAAGGAATAATTTATCAATATCTGAATTATCTAAACTTCCTAAACTTTTACAAGATGCTATTAAGAAAAATGATACGCAAGTAGCTACTTTACGAGGATCAAGGCTAAGAAGTGAAAGAAGTTTAAAGTTTTCACAAAGGAAACTACTCTCTTGTTTGAATATCGGAGAATGGAATACATTAGAAGATGTTGCTCGTATAGCTAATGTGAACTATAGAGAAGCTTTACACATCATAAAGAAGCTTACTCTCGTTGGAATTTTAGATACTGTCATTTATCAAACCGGAAACGAAAGGGAAAAAGTAAGAATAAAGCTAAAAGTAGCTATTTTTTATAAAATAATTCTTACTAGCAACATCGGCGAATTTCATAATCTAAAGAAACAGTTTGATCGAAAAGCTACAAGGTATAAGGCGAAACCAAAATATAGAGGATTTAAAAAAGGATCAAGGTATGACTAGGAAGAAAGAAAAATCAAAATTTACTACGAAATTCATTAGAGAACAATTAGGTAAACAAGAGTTCAAATGTTACCTCTCCGGGCTTCCTTTGGATAGTTATAATACAGAAGCAGAGCATTTAATACCTCTTGGTAAAAAACACAATGGAGACCATTTACCAGAGAACATAGTATTTGTTCGGAAGGAACTGAAATCTTTAAAACGAGAATGTTCTATGGATGAAATCGTAGATATCTGCAAGGCAATTGTAAAACTTCATGGATAGAGAGACTTTGTTGGTTCAGACAATTACCAGGAAGCTTTCCTTGAGAACTTATCTTTTAAAGAGAGAAAGAAGAGTAGGTGATGCTGAAACTTGGCGAGACTTTTTCAATATTCAGAAGAAGAGACTTAACTTACAGCGTTTTAATGGATATCAAACTGATAAATATACTTTGCTAGTCAGAAAACTTCTCTCTGACTTCAATAATTACTTTCTGAAATGGCAACTGAAAGAAGTAGAACTCTGTAAATCTCTTTCTAAGTCTCTTACAACTGAAAAAAGAAAGAAATTTAAATCCATAGAAGGAAAAGCATTTCATTCACTCACATTGACTACCAGTTATTATCGAAATAATCATCAAATAGAGAATATATTGTGGTCAAAGCTTAATCGAGGCAAATTTGATTGAAAAAAATAAAGATATAAAATAATCAAAATTTCTATTTTGAAACATTTTTGTCTAGGTTAAGGATTTTAGATAAAGGATGTGAAAATTTAATTCTACTTTTGCTAATTTAGATTTTAAGATATTAGGTTATCTATATCCAGGAAGCCCTAAATATTTTTGCGATAGCAATTGGCTCAATGTCGAAATTGAACTTACGATTGGTTCTGATGTATTGATCAAATAGTCTGATTCCATAAAAACGGAAATCTTTTTCGACGAAAATGGTCAGAGTTGCGCAATGATAAAACCTGGAAAATATTCACTAGAATAAAAAGTAGAAGTAACAGCCGTAAAGGAAATTGCTGGGACAATTCTGTGGCGGAAGCTTTTTTTCCAACGATCCAAAGAGAAATGCCTTCCAATGCTTTCCATAATATCAAGGAAGTATCATTTCAAATTTTTATTTGTATAGATCTCTTTTATAATTTTAAGAAAATTCATTCTGATTTAGGTTATGTTTATCCTGATAGATTTGAATACAAAAAGCGGGTCAACTAAACTGGGATCAGGGCAGAATACAATTGCAATTGAAACAGATTCTTTCAGATCCCTTTCATTGGTAATAAAAGATACTTGTTCTGAAAATGTTTGTTAACGGATTTTTAAAACTAAATTAGCAAAAAGTTCATAGCAATAAGAATGTGAAACCGATTCCACTTTAGAAAAGTCAAAAATAATCTTATTTCCTTTGCAGATTTCCTTTTAAACGGTAATTCTCAATTCAGAAGCTACTTGTCTAGAAGACAAATATGAATTTTTAAAATGGATTGTTTTCTGATTCATCGTTCACAGATTCCAGCTATGCAGATTTTAAAATTTCTTGATTTACTGTCGATTTTCATAATTTATAACTAACTTAAGAAAAAAACTATACTCTATGAGATGAAACCCCATCTTATTTGATCGGTTGTAGAAGAAACTTCGGTTACTTATGAATAAATAGAATATTAAGCATATTTTATTAGATTTTACATTCGGGTTTGCTCAACTTATTTTTTTGTCTTCTTAATTGATTGAATTTACTTTTTCTGAAATTTACTACCCTTATGATTATTGAAAGCATTATTCAGATTATGGCAATAGGTGGTCTTATTTAGTTCTAGAAAAAAGAAGTAGTGTACCTAGAATTCCCAAGAAGAATGTACCGAGTAGAGCACTTGTCGTAATCCTATAGATTTTTTTTTCTTCCAAGATCATTTCTTCTAAGAAAGATATGCGTGAGTGTAAGAATTGAAGTTGGTCGGGTGTGATTGGTTGTTCGGTAACAGAATCTATGGGTAGTTTTCTGAAACTAGCATTGGTGTTGTCTACTATTTTAATGTTTTGTAGTTCGGAAAGTCTTTGTTGAACAAGTGGATGAGTGCTCCATTTTACATTTGCTTTCATGAATTTTTCGTAAGAAGTTTTATAGAGTTTTTTATTGTAAGCATTCTCTGCTTCTAAAATCAAAATTTCCGTTGCAAAGAGTTCTAGTTGGGGATCATTAAAATTAACGATGGACAATTGTTCTATTAGGTTTTTTGCATCTTGGTATTCCCCATTTTTGATATGATACCGTATTATAGATTGGTCTTTGTTGCTTACTTCTGCTGTGATTGATAATGGTAAATACGCAACCAATAAGAAGATTGCAATTTTGAATAAATAAAAAGGATAGAATGAATAGAAGAGTTTCATCTGTTTAATATTACCGCTTTGTGTCCAAAACGTGGACGAGGCATGGTTGTGTTAGTTATTTGCCATGGCGATACACTTGGACTTGCTAAATCAATGCTATAGATTGTCTCAACGGGTAGATTGATTTCTTGAGATCCACCGAATAGATAAGCTTTTCTTTGTTCATAAGAGATCTCCATAGCTGGGTAATATAAGTTCTCTGGTAAGTTTGAGCCGATTACAAAGCTATTGGTTTGCGTACCGAGAACACTGAATTCGAATCGATTGGACGGAACAATGGCACCCACGGGTTGATTGATATCGGTTGAAGTAGAACCACCGGCAAGTAGGAGTAGACTTGGATCGTTTGCTGATATATCACCGGGTCTGGGTTTATAACAAGCAGAAGCGGAGCCATGTCTTGCGAGGGAATTGGATGCTTCAATTTTTGCTGTGGTTGAATTTGCGGACGGAATGAAACTATCAGTCGTTGCTTGTGCTACACCTGTTTGATAAAATCTTCCTCCTGTAAAATATAAGGAACCATTGAACTCACATCCAGCCATATCTACTCGAGCAAATATTGAATTTGCAGAAGTATACGAAGACCACAATCCGAACTCACTAAAGGTTGGCTGAAATCTAAGCACTGTATCCAGTATTGTACCAGTAGTCATATCTATGGATGTTGTTCCACCAATGATATAGATAGAGTCACCGACAGCTCCAGCAACACCACCTTGTAATGTGGTCGGCATTGAATTCATTGTTGTCCATGTATTTGTAAAAGGATCATAAACTTCGGTAAGATTTGAAGTTATCGTTGTAACACCCGTAACGGTAATTCCGCCTATAACATAAATCTTCTTGTTGAAAGATAGAATCTGGGCATTGATTCTTGGTGTAGGAACTGTCGTGATTGCATCATACCATCTATTTTCAATTGGATCATAGGCATCGATTGCACCGACGGGTTGTTTGTTGGAACCTGTTCCGCCTACAATCCAAATGGAACGATTTAATATATCAGAATTGCTTGGTTGTGATAAAAATGAGAATATTGGACCTATTCCATTCTCGCTGAGTCCGCAAAACACTTGATAAAAAATAGTTTCATTGCTTGGGAAATTTCCAATAGATAAAGTGTGAATATCGGTTGGAATAAAACTACTTAGCCATGTATCGTTTCCCTCTAATGCTTTGTATCGAATGAATCCTTCCACTTCTGCATTGCATTTCCATACAACGATTGCACTAGTCTCGTTTACTTGAGGAACGATGACCCATTCTAGGCTTGGATTCTTGGAGGCAACTGCTTCATCAATAAATGAATTCGTACAATTGGTAGTAAGCATTAAGATGCAATTGAGTATTAAAACGGAAATATAGAATGAGAATCTAGAGTTGGTGCAAAGGAATCGGTTCTTCATAATCTAACACCACCTGATATTTCGATTCCCATGCCACATTTATTTTGATTTTGTTCAATGAAACAGATAGATTGAATTGCAGGCCTTAGAAATACATATTCATGAAATTTGTATTCTAGACCTAGATCGAATTGAATGATGGGGAGCGAACCTATGCGATTGGAACCCGATCCAGTGCTTGTATTAAACAGTAAATTTGCAATTCCACCGCCTAAATTCCCGTAGAGTGCTAATTCTTTGGTTTCTGATTCCCAGAATGTATAATTGATATAGATTTGACCGGCTATTCCTTGTGCACTTGAATCAGGAAAAAATTGCAGATAATCGAGTCTCAGACCAAAATTTATATCACGGAAACTCACAAAAGCAGGCTCAATATAAAAACCAAACTTGGAATAACTGAGATGATCTTGTGACCAAGCAGGAATATTCGCTATATTGGACGCAGCAATTCCCATCTTAGTTAACGGTGTTTTTGCTACTTTTAATTTGTATTTTTCTGGAAAGTCGGGAGGGCTTGGTTTAATCGGAATCGGTGGTTTGATTTGGTATTTCTTTATATTTACGAATCCGATTCCTGTTTTTAGGATTATCTCCGTATCATTCTCTTCGACGAATAGACCTCGGAATTTACTGCCATCTTCTAGTATTATTTCTGTTATAGTGTACGAATTGTCCGATCCTTGCTTGGAATTATCAATGGATTCGAGGTCAGATTTAATTATTTTATATGTGATTCCCTTATATTTAACAATGATTTCTTTGGAGTCTTCGGATTCTAGCTGAGCTATAAATAGATCGCCATTGGGAAATACTAATTGTACGGCAAATAAATTATGCACAGATAACATAAATATCGCAAAAAAATATAAATATTGCAAATTTTTCATCATTTGTATTGACATGAATTAGAATATTCTTAAAAGTATCAACTACAAAATATTCCTTTTTGCAGAAAAAAATTTATTTTGCTTTTAAATATAATAAAATAGCTCTTTTGACTAATGTATGTTGGATATAAAATTGAAAATAATTAACGATAAAATACTTTATAAAATAATTTCCTACGGGATTACTTTTTTTGTTTTTGTTTCTATTGGCTTAGCTTTTAATTTTTTTTCCTCCACAGCACCGCTTCCCCAAGCAATGCCTGAGCCTTCTGTAGACGCTAATGGTAATTTAACTATGGCTTTTCCCTTAGAAATTCCTGAAGGGACGGGTGGTATGACACCTCAGATTTCTCTAAGCTATCATTCCCAAGGTGGTTCGGCTTCGATAGGCAAGGGTTGGGTATTATCTGGACTGCCTGAAATTCGCAGAGATGCGGATTTGGATTCTTATAAGGAACAAAAATATTCGCATAGTTATAATGGTTCCTTATTTCATATAAATGGAACGGGGAAATACGGGTTTCGTTCTGAGAATTTTGCAAGGCTTGAGCCACAAGGTAACTCTAACAATCCTGCATCTTGGATAGAACGCTCAGCTGATGGCGATTGGAAGGTTTATGGAGATGGTGCAGATCATACGATTGCATCTATGGATTCTGCCGAGAACTGGGTATGGGCGATTAAATCCGAACAGGATGTTCTGGGAAATGAAATCAAATATGAATATTATAAAAATGATGGAAATCTATTACCTAAAGAAATTATTTATGCAAATGGAAGAAGAACTATTGAGTTTAGCTATGAAGATTTTAGTGATGATAAGATTAGTTATGTGCTGAGAAATCAACGCAAGGAGACTAAAATTTTATCCGAAATCCGTTTCTATACGGATGGAAGCAAGTCGCATAGTTACGATTTTACATATGATATTGATAATACACGGAATGTTTTCTCTTTAAATTCGATCTTGTATAAGGCTGACAGCTATACTAATACTCATATACCGATTAGCTTCCAGAAGACCGGTAAACCTCGTGGCTTTTTGGATCAATTTGGAACACAAGATATCCAAACTAATGGGTATGGAGTTCTTATCGATACAGTAGATCGATTGTTTGAACTCGTAAAACAAATCCTTTTCCAGAAAATGATGAGTCAAGTTCAAGCAGGTGCAAAGCGTGGAAATATGAATTCTTTCGAACGGTCTGCGACTGCAAATTTTAACGGAACTATTTCGACCTTATCAGGAACGAGTGCAACAAATGCAACAGGAAGATTCCCTAAAAATCTTCAGAGTGGATTGAAGCGTAGTATTGCTCCGTATACTAGTCTTGGAGAGATCTACTTAAATATTGCTCAGGATGCAGTGGCACCTCCAAGCAACCCTCCCACGAACAATGACCATGAATTCCAAAATATGAGCACAGAGGGAGTGGGTCGTTATCCGATAAAAGATCGGAAAACCTGTGACTGGGGAGTGATCGCCTGTGTCTGTGCAGCAGTTGTGCCTGGTTGTCATACTGAGGTGATCAATTATTGTGGGCAGTTTCTATTTTTTGGAGGATTTGATTCTTGCCAAAATGGTATCAACGCTCCAATAGCAATGGTAATTCCAACCGATATCAATGGTGATGGAATAACAGAGTATTCTCGATTGCTTGGACGGATGGATGCATCTATGGCATTGCATGTTCATGACGAGACAGGTGCATTTGGAGATACAGTTCTCCCCAATCTTCCAATTCGCTACAATACGTATATGGATGTTGCAGACATTGATGGAGATGGACGAACAGATTTTGTTTATGCGTTTGGTGGAAAGTTGCATGTTGCTTTCTCGGAAGGAACTTATTTATCAAGTCCTTTAGTATTTCATCATGTTGCACTGAAAGATATGCCCCTGATTTTTACTCGTGTAGATGAATATAAACCTAGTGACTTTCTAATGGATTGGAATCGCGATGGACGGACAGATTTTGTCCATGTGGAAGGTAAGTATGTAAATGTGTATCTGTCGACAGGTAGAAATTTTGCGACGAAGAAAACCTATGATCTAACTGGACTTGAACCTATTGAGATTATTACCAAGGATGAAAATCCAACGAGTTCGCATCGATTGTCAGGCTTTGCCGACATGGATGGAGATGGAAATTTAGAGCATGTGATGATGAGACCAAGTCCAGTGGGAGGTTTCAATAGTATCCTTGATCAGATCAATGCAGAAAATAAACTTGAGTTAGAACAAAAGCAAGCTGAGTTTGCTCCACAAAAGAACCAATTATTAGGGATACTTTCAAACCCAGCAAATTATTCTGGAGGACAAATTGCTGAGACGAGAGGTCAATTGCGAGAATCTGATCGGGAGACTTATGATCAGTTTATTGCAGGTGAGGTGGAAATGGATACCGCACTTGAGCAGACTTTTATTGCATCCTTTGATGCATTTTTTATTGGACCTAAAATTGAAAATTTAGTCAATGATCAAAGAATTAGATTGGAAGAAGAACAAAATCGTTTAGCTGATTTGAAAATTGAGTTCAATTCCTTTGTTGCAGTGGTGACCTATTTCTCTCCGAATGGCGTTGCTGTTAGGCAAGAAACTCAAGATATCAATACTTTAGGTCTTGCAGGAATGAATTGGCTTCTAGATGTAAATGGAGACGGTTTACCTGATCTTGTGAGCCTTACCAATCATCTGAGTAAAGCCAATCCATTTTCTATGGATGATAATTTTAATGAAATTCTCAAGTTAATCGATGTGGAATTGATTGTACGCTTAAACGAAGGTGGAAGATTCTCATCAACTGCAACCGCAACTGCAATCAGTTCAGGTTTTGCAAAGAATTCTGGAGGATACCAGCTTGCTGATGTAAACTTGGATGGAGAGGTAGATTTTCTCGTACCAACAGGTGTTCATGGTAGGGACTACGAAATCTATCTTGGAAATGGGTTGGGAAACTTTACCCATCTATCAGGAATAAAGCTAACATTACCCATAGATGCAGATGTAAAATCCCTTCGAATGGAAGATCGGAATGGCGACGGCGTTCCCGATATGCATATTCAATACGGACGAGATTTCAAGACTCGCGTCGTTACATCAGTTCGGGATTATCCTGAAGGTTTGATAACTCAGATAACAGATGGAAACGGTGGCTCGACTCAGATCAACTACTCTTGGAAAAAAGATATGGCAGGCACTGTAGTCGAAGCCAACCGAAGCTACGTAAATGGGGTTCCCAATTATGGTGCACAGGTTCTTGTTCAATCCGTCACAAGACAGGCATCTCCCGACTTGGCCGTGTCGACTAAATCCTTCTCTTACTCCAATCAAAGATATAAAATGGGAGATGAAATAACATCGGCTAATCTCGGTTTTGAAACCGTAACAGAAACCCATTCTCTGAACGGCAATACGGAAGCTATAGTCACAACTAGATATTCCCAAAATCCAAATTATGCGGGAACTGTATCTTGGCAGGAAGTGCGAGATAGCCAGAACGTGCTCGTATCCAGAACGGATATGAGCTATGCGATTTATTATCCAACTGCAATATCGAAACTTGTTCTTCCTACCTCCACAACATCCCTCAGCTACGTGAATGGACAGCTCAAAGATACAAAAACTACCACTACTACCTACAATCCAAACTACGCATACAGCCCCGCAACCTTAACCGAGAACTGGAACGGACGCATCACAACACAGGAAACATACTACGCAAGCGAACCAGGGCTGGGAATCCTCGCCGAACCCATTGAAGAAATCACGAAAATCAACGGCGAATTGGTCTCCCACGTAACACGTAGTTTTGCGAACGGAAATATAACCAGCGAATCTAAATTAGTAGAACCTGGAAAATGGTATGCTCAGTATTTTACATACGACACAACTGGCAATGTTATAACTCAGACGGATAGCTTGGGCAGAACCCTACAATACACGTACGGCGGAACCAACGGAAACCTACCAATCACTGCAACCAATGCCATTGGTCAGACAACTAGCAAAGAATATGATCCAATAACAGATCTAGAAACCAAATCTACCGATGCCAATGGAAATATCACAACCATGAACTATGACAAATACGGTCGAACCACAGAGTCATCATTCAATGGAAACAAAGTCCAATCTATTTACTATGAATATGCTGGAAGTCTAATGACAACTACCACAGTTACCCATAGCACAAGTGGAGACAGTTGGACAAAGGCAGTAACCGACAAGGAAGGCAAGACAAGACTCACGGAAAGCTTAGTTAATGCAGGAATAACATCGACAGAAGAAACCAAATACGATAATAAAGGACGAGCCATCCAAAAAAGCCATGCCTACTTAACAGGTGAAACACCAACTTGGACAACGACCGAATACTACCCAGTTACCGAAGACAATCTGCAAAGACCCAAGCGCATAACAGCTAACACTGGTGAAATTACCGAAATTGTCTATTCTCTCAATTCAACTAATATCACAATATCCAAAGATTCAGAAGTGATTCGAACAGAGACCGCTACCTCAGACAACTTTGGCCAACTCCAATACAAAACTGTCCAAGGCAAAACCATCCAATATACCTACAACAACAAAGGACAACTTGTACAGGTAATTGATCCAGGAAATTCCAATACTACCATGACGTATGATTTGGGTGGAAGAAAGAAAACCCAATCTGATCAAAACTCAGGAACTGTGAGCTATACCTACAATCTTGCTGGTGAGATGATCACACAAACGGATTCCCGCGGTGTAACTCAGATGTTTACCACAGATGGACTCGGTCGTATCACAAAGATTGAATCCACTGGTGGAAGTTTCGGAAACGAGTCTGCAACAGTTTACACATACGATTCTCCAAACTCAATCTCTAATACAAATACAATCGGGAAACTCACGAAGATATCCGATGCATCCGGAATCATGGAAATTGCTTACGATGCAAAAGGACAAGCGATTGTCGAGAAACGAACCATAGATGATCTAACATTGTTTTTCCAAAGAACCTACGACGAACTAGGAAGAATGAAGACATTTACCTATCCAGAAGGAACGAAGATCGAAAACGTATATCTACCGTCAGGACAACTTACAACAATACTCATCCATGCTCATGATGGAAGCTATTCCAACCAACCTGTAGTTCAATATTTCGGACCCATAGAAGAAGATGGAAAGTTAATTGTTCGAAGAAAGACCGGAAATAAGGTTGAAATGGATATCGAGTATGATAGACTGAGACAGAGACCGAACGCAATCAAGACGAGACTAGGCGACGGGCACTTAGAACAAAAGGTAGAATACGAATATGACAATAAAGGTAATATAGCGAAGATCACCGATCATATGAATGAATCTAGAAATCAAGAATTCGAATATGATAATATAAACCGAATAACCAAAGCAGTCGGAAAGTATGGTGAGGAAACATACAACTACAACCAAAATGGAAATCTCACTAAGAGAGGAAAGTATAATCTTCAATACAATAACCCTAATCATGTTCACGCTGTAACACAAGCCAACTCAATTGAAACAGGAGCGATAAACTATAGTTACGATTCCATTGGAAACTTAACCAATCGAAATGGAGATATGTATCGGTATGATAGCAAATCAAAACTAAGAGAAATTACCACTGCTGGTGGAGATGTGTTCACTTATGCATATGATCATACAGGACAAAGAATCAAGAAATATCTAAAGAATGCGGATACAACAACGTATAGTTTTGGGAACATCTATGAAGTTCACAGATCTCCTGGAGTTCCTGAGAGACATACCTTATTCATCTCAGGAATATCCGGAGATTTGGTATCTCAATACACAAGACCTGATGCCAATCTATTGAATGAAATTGCGGTTAATGAAAATAGCGAACAAAATGAACAGGATCTTGCGTATGTTATGATAACGGGATACAACGATGTCAAACGTGATCTCACGCTTGTCTGGGATGGTATTCCATCAATACAGATTCTGCGCACAGGTTACACAGTTGTTGCACCCGTTAAACTATTTCTCTGGATAGGATTACTGCTTCTTGTGATCTATATTGCGATCAATATATCATCAGAAATCAAAGTTATTTCCAGATTTGCTTCTGCACTAGCTTTAGTTCCATTCCTCTTCATCAATATCTACAGTTGTTCACCGCTATTTTACGGTGGAGCTTCTGGCGAAGAAGGAGTTCCTCCTTGGCTCCTCGGACTTGGAATCCCAGCTGATACACAAGGTGTGAACTCACCAACCACCACATCTGGTGGAGGCGGTGGCGGAAGTGCCAGCCAAGAAACCGCTAGAATCCCAGGAATGTTCTTTATGCATCCTGACCATTTGGGTAGCATAACCATGCTTACAGATGGATATGGTAATGTTCTCGCAGGTGGTGAAATGGGTGGAAAATCACATATAACCTACAAACCATATGGAGAAATACTAAGAACTGATAGTTATGGACCCGATGTATCTAAATACAAATACACGGGTCAGGAAGAAGACATGGAATCAGGGTTATATTATTATAAAGCAAGATACTACGATCCAGCTATGGGTAGGTTTACGCAGAATGATAGCATTGCATTCCCAGATAAGATCCAAGGTATGAATCGGATGATGTATGTTGAAGGGAATCCGATAGAATATCGGGATACAACTGGGTATAGTCTGGATGTAGCATTTTATACTTTACTTTATCATTACGCAATGATCCCTGATAGTGAAGGAAAACAGGCTGCGTCTATTGGATTGATTTATTACCATAATGCACAGGTAAAAAAGGCAGGTAGTCGCGGCTGTCCACTAAGTGGGGGTAATTACGGAGTATTTGGAAATTTTCAAGGCGCAGGCGCATGCAATACGAAAACTACTAGAAATGTTTTTAAAGATGCATTAATTTTCTATGCAGTTGCGAACCATTTTTTAGGTAGTGATACAGCCACTGCAGCGACTCTGGCATACCTTTTAATCAACAAACCGAAATCACCTCTAACAATTGTTGATGGGTCTGGAGATGAACATGATACTGATCATAGCTGGGATTTTTCTAAACCTGCCTTAAGATCAAATGAAGAGTGGATTAAGAAAAGCTGGGGAAATTATTATTCTATCAATGCGCAGAAAGAACAGTATTGGAGAGAATACGATGCTCTGCCTGATTCGTATAATAGGCTAGGCAAAACAGGAAAGTCTGTTGTCGCAGGTATAAATTATTTAGGTACTACGATATTTGATTCCATCGCTTTGAGAGTCGGAACTGGATTGTTTCTAACACAGAACTATTATGGTAATATACATCGAGGATTAAAATCACTAAACATAAAAACTCTCAAAAAGGTAAGCTTCCAATGAATAGACAATTAATTATATGCTCAGTACTGATAATGTTATGCTTGGGTAACTGTTATGTTGGAACGGCAAGAGATGCATGTAGATATGAGGTTAATTTTAATAAACCGGAAGTTTGCAATGGTGATTTTTTTACAATTTTCGCTTTACCTCCTAGAGATGGCGATTACCAAAGAAGAACTCAGGATGCAACATCACTTCTATTCTTTTGTTACTTATACTACGAAGATCTTAAAAATTGCGATGATGATAACAATCGCTATAAACCAGGTCTATATGGACTAAATATATTTAATAATCGCATAGAGAATTATCATAATCTTATTAATGCGTTTCAAAGGAAAAAAAATATTCGATTCTTCAAGCAGAAAACTACCGAGATAGTGTCCTAAATTATGAAAAATTAATTGCTATGTGAAAATGGAAGAGATCAAAGTCTAAAAATTTTAGAAAGGTTTGCTCGTGTGGAGTCATGAATACATGTAAGAATAAAACTATTGATCTTGGATCTCAAAATGAGTTAAAAAAAAGACTTTCATAAAGTTAGTGGGGAGCATAAAAAACTATGGGAAAAGATTTATATTTATGTTTTTTCTCAAGAATTGGAATGAATTATTATGTTGGATATTAAATTGAAAATAATTAACGATAAAATACTTTCTAGAATAATTTCCTACGGGATTACTTTTTTTCTTTTTGCTTCTATTGGCTTAGCTTTTAATTTTTTTTCCTCCACGGCACCGCTTCCTCAAGCAATGCCTGAGTCTTCCGTAGACGCTAATGGTAATTTAACTATGGCTTTTCCCTTAGAAATTCCTGAAGGGACAAGTGGTATGACACCACAGATTTCCCTAAGCTATCATTCCCAAGGTGGTTCGGCTTCGATAGGCAAGGGTTGGGTATTATCTGGACTGCCTGAAATTCGCAGAGATGCGGATTTGGATTCTTATAAGGAACAAAAATATTCGCATAGTTATAATGGTTCCTTATTTCATATAAATGGAACGGGGAAATACGGGTTTCGTTCTGAGAATTTTGCAAGGCTTGAGCCACAAGGTAACTCTAACAATCCTGCATCTTGGATAGAACGCTCAGCTGATGGCGATTGGAAGGTTTATGGAGATGGTGCAGATCATACGATTGCATCTATGGATTCTGCCGAGAACTGGGTATGGGCGATTAAATCCGAACAGGATGTTCTGGGAAATGAAATCAAATATGAATATTATAAAAATGATGGAAATCTATTACCTAAAGAAATTATTTATGCAAATGGAAGAAGAACTATTGAGTTTAGCTATGAAGATTTTAGTGATGATAAGATTAGTTATGTGCTGAGAAATCAACGCAAGGAGACTAAAATTTTATCCGAAATCCGTTTCTATACGGATGGAAGCAAGTCGCATAGTTACGATTTTACATATGATATTGATAATACACGGAATGTTTTCTCTTTAAATTCGATCTTGTATAAGGCTGACAGCTATACTAATACTCATATACCGATTAGCTTCCAGAAGACCGGTAAACCTCGTGGCTTTTTGGATCAATTTGGAACACAAGATATCCAAACTAATGGGTATGGAGTTCTTATCGATACAGTAGATCGATTGTTTGAACTCGTAAAACAAATCCTTTTCCAGAAAATGATGAGTCAAGTTCAAGCAGGTGCAAAGCGTGGAAATATGAATTCTTTCGAACGGTCTGCGACTGCAAATTTTAACGGAACTATTTCGACCTTATCAGGAACGAGTGCAACAAATGCAACAGGAAGATTCCCTAAAAATCTTCAGAGTGGATTGAAGCGTAGTATTGCTCCGTATACTAGTCTTGGAGAGATCTACTTAAATATTGCTCAGGATGCAGTGGCACCTCCAAGCAACCCTCCCACGAACAATGACCATGAATTCCAAAATATGAGCACAGAGGGAGTGGGTCGTTATCCGATAAAAGATCGGAAAACCTGTGACTGGGGAGTGATCGCCTGTGTCTGTGCAGCAGTTGTGCCTGGTTGTCATACTGAGGTGATCAATTATTGTGGGCAGTTTCTATTTTTTGGAGGATTTGATTCTTGCCAAAATGGTATCAACGCTCCAATAGCAATGGTAATTCCAACCGATATCAATGGTGATGGAATAACAGAGTATTCTCGATTGCTTGGACGGATGGATGCATCTATGGCATTGCATGTTCATGACGAGACAGGTGCATTTGGAGATACAGTTCTCCCCAATCTTCCAATTCGCTACAATACGTATATGGATGTTGCAGACATTGATGGAGATGGACGAACAGATTTTGTTTATGCGTTTGGTGGAAAGTTGCATGTTGCTTTCTCGGAAGGAACTTATTTATCAAGTCCTTTAGTATTTCATCATGTTGCACTGAAAGATATGCCCCTGATTTTTACTCGTGTAGATGAATATAAACCTAGTGACTTTCTAATGGATTGGAATCGCGATGGACGGACAGATTTTGTCCATGTGGAAGGTAAGTATGTAAATGTGTATCTGTCGACAGGTAGAAATTTTGCGACGAAGAAAACCTATGATCTAACTGGACTTGAACCTATTGAGATTATTACCAAGGATGAAAATCCAACGAGTTCGCATCGATTGTCAGGCTTTGCCGACATGGATGGAGATGGAAATTTAGAGCATGTGATGATGAGACCAAGTCCAGTGGGAGGTTTCAATAGTATCCTTGATCAGATCAATGCAGAAAATAAACTTGAGTTAGAACAAAAGCAAGCTGAGTTTGCTCCACAAAAGAACCAATTATTAGGGATACTTTCAAACCCAGCAAATTATTCTGGAGGACAAATTGCTGAGACGAGAGGTCAATTGCGAGAATCTGATCGGGAGACTTATGATCAGTTTATTGCAGGTGAGGTGGAAATGGATACCGCACTTGAGCAGACTTTTATTGCATCCTTTGATGCATTTTTTATTGGACCTAAAATTGAAAATTTAGTCAATGATCAAAGAATTAGATTGGAAGAAGAACAAAATCGTTTAGCTGATTTGAAAATTGAGTTCAATTCCTTTGTTGCAGTGGTGACCTATTTCTCTCCGAATGGCGTTGCTGTTAGGCAAGAAACTCAAGATATCAATACTTTAGGTCTTGCAGGAATGAATTGGCTTCTAGATGTAAATGGAGACGGTTTACCTGATCTTGTGAGCCTTACCAATCATCTGAGTAAAGCCAATCCATTTTCTATGGATGATAATTTTAATGAAATTCTCAAGTTAATCGATGTGGAATTGATTGTACGCTTAAACGAAGGTGGAAGATTCTCATCAACTGCAACCGCAACTGCAATCAGTTCAGGTTTTGCAAAGAATTCTGGAGGATACCAGCTTGCTGATGTAAACTTGGATGGAGAGGTAGATTTTCTCGTACCAACAGGTGTTCATGGTAGGGACTACGAAATCTATCTTGGAAATGGGTTGGGAAACTTTACCCATCTATCAGGAATAAAGCTAACATTACCCATAGATGCAGATGTAAAATCCCTTCGAATGGAAGATCGGAATGGCGACGGCGTTCCCGATATGCATATTCAATACGGACGAGATTTCAAGACTCGCGTCGTTACATCAGTTCGGGATTATCCTGAAGGTTTGATAACTCAGATAACAGATGGAAACGGTGGCTCGACTCAGATCAACTACTCTTGGAAAAAAGATATGGCAGGCACTGTAGTCGAAGCCAACCGAAGCTACGTAAATGGGGTTCCCAATTATGGTGCACAGGTTCTTGTTCAATCCGTCACAAGACAGGCATCTCCCGACTTGGCCGTGTCGACTAAATCCTTCTCTTACTCCAATCAAAGATATAAAATGGGAGATGAAATAACATCGGCTAATCTCGGTTTTGAAACCGTAACAGAAACCCATTCTCTGAACGGCAATACGGAAGCTATAGTCACAACTAGATATTCCCAAAATCCAAATTATGCGGGAACTGTATCTTGGCAGGAAGTGCGAGATAGCCAGAACGTGCTCGTATCCAGAACGGATATGAGCTATGCGATTTATTATCCAACTGCAATATCGAAACTTGTTCTTCCTACCTCCACAACATCCCTCAGCTACGTGAATGGACAGCTCAAAGATACAAAAACTACCACTACTACCTACAATCCAAACTACGCATACAGCCCCGCAACCTTAACCGAGAACTGGAACGGACGCATCACAACACAGGAAACATACTACGCAAGCGAACCAGGGCTGGGAATCCTCGCCGAACCCATTGAAGAAATCACGAAAATCAACGGCGAATTGGTCTCCCACGTAACACGTAGTTTTGCGAACGGAAATATAACCAGCGAATCTAAATTAGTAGAACCTGGAAAATGGTATGCTCAGTATTTTACATACGACACAACTGGCAATGTTATAACTCAGACGGATAGCTTGGGCAGAACCCTACAATACACGTACGGCGGAACCAACGGAAACCTACCAATCACTGCAACCAATGCCATTGGTCAGACAACTAGCAAAGAATATGATCCAATAACAGATCTAGAAACCAAATCTACCGATGCCAATGGAAATATCACAACCATGAACTATGACAAATACGGTCGAACCACAGAGTCATCATTCAATGGAAACAAAGTCCAATCTATTTACTATGAATATGCTGGAAGTCTAATGACAACTACCACAGTTACCCATAGCACAAGTGGAGACAGTTGGACAAAGGCAGTAACCGACAAGGAAGGCAAGACAAGACTCACGGAAAGCTTAGTTAATGCAGGAATAACATCGACAGAAGAAACCAAATACGATAATAAAGGACGAGCCATCCAAAAAAGCCATGCCTACTTAACAGGTGAAACACCAACTTGGACAACGACCGAATACTACCCAGTTACCGAAGACAATCTGCAAAGACCCAAGCGCATAACAGCTAACACTGGTGAAATTACCGAAATTGTCTATTCTCTCAATTCAACTAATATCACAATATCCAAAGATTCAGAAGTGATTCGAACAGAGACCGCTACCTCAGACAACTTTGGCCAACTCCAATACAAAACTGTCCAAGGCAAAACCATCCAATATACCTACAACAACAAAGGACAACTTGTACAGGTAATTGATCCAGGAAATTCCAATACTACCATGACGTATGATTTGGGTGGAAGAAAG